>NZ_JCAJZW010000046.1:0-68783 GCF_059510455.1 Streptomyces sp. NTD91 | reverse complement strand
CGCGCGCACCACGAGGGACGGCGGGTCAGTCGTCACCCTCAGCCGCGCCGCGGAACGTCCCTGCCCAGTGGCGGAGACTCGCCCCGATCAAGCCGGGCCCACATCCACAACGCTTGTGACCTGCCACACATAACCCCGCATGCCCGCATATGCCCGTTTTAATTGATAGAACCATCAGAACCGAGAATATGATCAATTAGAGACGGAGCAGCACATGACCTTCACGTTCCGCGACCCTGCGTGTACGGCTCCGGGTTGCCTGCAGGAGCCACACCTGATGCATCACCGAGCAAGGACGTCACTCGTTCACTCGCGCACCTTGCCGCAACCACGATCCGTGCTGACAGTCGCCTTGCTGTTCATTCTGGCGATCACGCTCATCGATCTTCAGGTGCCTGGCGCAGTTCATCTCGGCGACTTGCTGATCATGGTGCCTGCACTCACTTCCTGGTACGCGAGCTACCGGGTGACCTCACTTGTCGCCATCATGGCCGTGTCGGCTTTGATGGCCATCTTCCTGGTCCGCCAATCGGTGAACCCGCCACAGGCGGCTGCCCTCATTGCGACCTCGGTGGCCGTCGTGATCGCCCGGTACCTGACGGAACACGGACAGCGAAAGCTGGTCCAGCTGCGCGCAGTCGCCGAGGCCGCGCAACGCGCCATACTGCCTCCCCTCCCCCACCGACTCGGCCCCCTTCGCCTGGCCTCGACGTACCTGGCGGCAGAGGACGAAGCACGCATCGGCGGAGATCTCTACGCCGCCGTGCGCACGCCCACGGGGACACGGTTGATCATCGGCGATGTTCGAGGCAAGGGCCTGGCGGCGGTCGGCACCGCTGCCCACACCATCAGCACGTTCCGCGACGCCGCCCGCCGGCTGACCACGCTGCTGGAACTCGCCGCCTACCTGGATTCAAGTGTCCGCAGCAACGCATCCGAAGCAGTGAGCCCCGAGCAGGCCGAAGAGGCGTTCGTCACCGCCACTCTCCTCGAAATCCCCGACGCCGAGCCCCTCGTGCGGAGCGTCACCTGCGGACACCCCCCGCCGCTACTCCTACGAGCGCACGACGTCGTGTCCCTGGAGGCCGACCAACCCGGGCCCCCGCTGGGACTGGGCGCATTGACGCAAACCACCTACCACCTCGACACCTTCACCCTACGCGCCGAAGACACCCTCCTCCTCTACACCGACGGTGCCATCGAAGCCCGCAATACCGACGGCGCGTTCTACCCGCTCGCCGAACGACTCACCCACCAGAACCACCGCCATCCCAGGGGACTCCTCAACCACCTCCGCGGCGACCTTCTCAACCACGTCGGCGGCCGACTCGACGACGACGCCGCCTTGATCGCAATCAAACGTCAACCCGCTGACGGCACAGCGGCATCGGTTGACCAATCGACCTGTGATGAGTGCGGCGTCTCGATGTCCTTGGTCACGCAGCACTGCTGACCCGGGGGAACGACCAAGTGCAGTACAGCAGTGCAGTACAGCAACCACCACGACCGCCACGGACCGCCAACGGTCCTTGGACCAGTTGACCAGCCCACCTGACCTCAATGACCATCCTGCCCATGGTTCGCATCGAGGGGCACACCACGACACCCCCGCTCGGGCCGTCTCTGGGCCGTGCGGGGGTGCTCAATGACAACCAACGCTGACAACCGTCGACAGCTAACTAAGCCGCAGCTCGCAGCGTTGATCGATTACCCGGCTGCAGGTCAGAGACCCGACCCTTCACTTCTTCGACGTGTGGTATCACCCCAGGTCAGAGCGGTCTTCCACTCCCCTGGGCCGACGGCTTTTCGGCTCCGGCTCCGGGGCCGGAGCAGGCTGCGCCGTCCTGTCGCTCTTGGAGTGCGGCCACTGGAGCACGGGGGCGGCTCGGTGGATCCCCAGCCGCGGACGTCCGGATCGACGGCGGACCCGGTCCAGGATCCTGGACCTGCGGGCGACCGGGCATCGGCAGCCTCGAACAGCCGGCCTGCGAGCGCTCGCCCTCAGGGAGCTTCTGCTGTGTCCAGCGCTGTCCTCGTGCTCAGGAACAGAGATTCACGTGCCGGACGGCCAGGACGTGCTCCGCCGCGTCGATGAGGCGGCTGCGGGCGAGATGCCCGCCGGCCACCGCACTGGTGATCGCGGTGGCGATCGAGGACGTCTGGGAGCCGACATTGCCTCCCAGGTCGAACATGACCATGTCGGCGCCGGAGCGCAGGGCCTGGACGGCGGCGGCGGGAATGCCGAAGCCTGCTGCGGAGATCGCCTTGGCGCTGAGCGAGTCGGTGACCACCAGTCCCTTGAAGCCCAGCTTGCCGCGCAGCTCGGAGTCGATGACGGTGGATGACAGGCTCGCCGGGACGGTGCTCAGGCCCGGCACGACGTTGTTGGAGATCATGACGGCCGGGGCACCGGCCTTGATGGCCGCTGCGAACGGCGGGATGCCCACCTTCTGCAGGGTGGACCAGGGCAGGGTGCGAGCGGCGCCGAAGTCGGAGTTGTAGCTGGAGCCGCCGAGGCCGGGGAAGTGCTTGACGACGGCTGTCACGTTGCCGGCGCGCAACCCGTTCAGGTACGCGACTCCGCTCTTGGAGACCACCGAGGAGTTGCCGCTGAAGGACCGCCATCCGACGGGGTTGGTGTGACTGGGGGCCGCGTTCGTGCCGTCGACGTCGACCACCGGCGCGAGGTTCATGTTGACCTGGTTGGCGGCCATCTTGGAGGCGACGTTCGAGACGTTCTTCTGGATCTCGGCCGGGGTCCAGTGCTTGCCCATGTACGCGGCCCAGGGCAGCGACCCGACGAGGTTCGCCATGCGCTGGATGCCGCCGCCCTCCTCGTCGGTCATCACCAACAGGCCGAGACGGCCTGGTACGTGGGTCTTCAGGGTGGTCAGCCGGGAGCCGAGGTCGGACGGCGCCTTGCTGCCGAACAACAGCACACCGCCCGCACCGGCGCTCACCTCGGAGGTGACGTCGGACACCGAGGTCTCCGACACCGGGACGGCGACGGTCAGCATCGCCAGTCGGCGGTTCGACCAACCGGCCAGCTTCGTGCCGTTGGTGCACGCGGTGGCGTCGGCAGTGGCGGTGAGGTCCGGACTGAAGGACGAGGGGGAATGGGAAGGTGCGGTGGACGGTGCGTGGGAGACGCCGGGGCTGCTGGAGTGCGGGGTCGTCTTGGGCGCGCTCGCGCCGCAGCCCGCCAGGAGCGTCGCCGCCACGGCAGCCGTGCCCAGTCTTCGTGCGTTCCTGGCCCTGCCGGGGAGCCGCGGCGGTGCTGCCGCGTTTCTGGGGTCACAGTACGACGGGAAAGCCATTGGCCGGCCTCCTTCGGGAAGTCGCGACGGTGCGCGTCGCGGTGAGGGCCGCATCCATATGAGCTGGGTGTGGGGACGTGTGAGATGTGTACGAACCCGTACTTACTGGCCCTTGGTCGGAGTGCCAGGATCTCGCGTCTGGGAGTCGAACGAAAGTCCAGCGAATGCGAGTGGGGTCGCCCCGGGCTCGCCTTGGCCGCGTCCGGGCCGGTCGGACCGGCAGTACCCTCGGTCCGCCGAGGTGATCGACCAAGGCGATCAGGGCACCGGCGGGCGGCGCATCGTCCCGTCCCCGCCGAACGCCCGGGCAGCCCGACCGCCGCACGGCGACCGCGGCGGCGGCGTAGTCGGCTCGCGCGGCCGAGGAGACCCGGCCGTCACCGGCGGCCCGGACGACCGGGCCGTGCTCCAGCACCGGGGCCAGGTTCTCGGTGTGGTTCTCGTGGTACCAGCCGTTGCGCGGCAGGCCGCACGGCAGGCGCCATTGGCCCCCGTCCCGGACGCCGCGCCGCCGGGACGCCGGGACGCCGGGGCGAGGGAACTTTTTCCCGCTTCCCGGACTTCCTCCTTCCGGGGGATCATCCTCCTGACCCTGCCGGACGAGAGAGGTTGAACGGGGATGACGGAGAAGGACGACTGGGAGCGCGAGTTCGATCACCGCTGGGCGAATGCCGCCGAACACAAGGAGCCCTCGGCACGGGCCCGGATGCTCGCCGCGCGCTGGAAGGACACCCCGCCGGATCCGGCGCCCTTCCGCGCCGACCCCGCGCCGGTGCCGCGCCGGACGTCGTGGGCGTCGACGGCCGTGGTCTTCGGCGCCGTGATCGCGGTCATGGTACTGATCGGACTGCTCCAGTTCGGCGCGTCCCGCTAGGGCGCGTTTCGAAAGTCCCGTCTGGTCCGCGACGGCCGGCCGACACACAGGTACGTTTTGCCGCCCCTAGGGCCGTTCGGGACCTGTTCATGGGCGTGGGCTGGTGCACACTGGACAGCGGGACGAGTGCCTGACTGCGGGGTGATGCAAGATGCAGAGCCGCTTCCGGAGCGATCGACGGCTGACCGTGCGCATGGGGCTCACCATGTTCCTGCTGGGTCTGCTGTACGTGGGCTTCATCGCCGCGCTGATAACGCTGCTGAGGTCCTGGGTGATGGTCGTCGTGGTGATCGGCGCGATGTTCGTGGCGCAGTTCTGGTTCTCCGACCGGATCGCCATGTTCGCGATGCACGGCCGGGTCGTGGAGCGCGAGGAGTATCCCGAGCTGCACGCGGTGGTCGACCGGCTGTGCGCGATCGCGGACATGCCCAAACCAGTGGTCGCCGTATCCGGCATGGACATGCCGAACGCGTTCGCGACCGGCCGGAACCCCGACCACGCCGTGGTCTGTGTCACCACGGGGCTGCTACGGCGGCTGGAGCCGGCCGAGCTGGAGGGCGTGCTGGCGCACGAGCTGTCGCACGTGGCGCACAAGGACGTCGCCGTGATCACGGTCGCGTCCTTCCTCGGTGTGCTCGCGGGCCTGATCGTGCGGTTCGCGTTCTACTCGTCGCTCTTCGGCGGGGGCCGCAGGGACCAGAACACCGCCGCGGTCTTCGCCGGGATCATGGCCGTCTCCGCCGCGGTGTACGCGATCAGCTTCCTGCTGATCCGAGCACTGTCCCGGTACCGGGAGCTGGCGGCGGACCGCGCGGCCGCGCATCTCACCGGGCGCCCGTCGGCGCTCGCCTCGGCGCTCACCAAGGTCACCGGGGACATCGCCCGGATCCCGACCAAGGACCTGCGCACCGCCCAGGCCTTCAACGCCTTCTACTTCACCCCGGCGGCCGGCAAGGAGCCCGGCATCGAGCGGATCTTCTCCACGCACCCGCCCCTGGAGGAGCGGCTGGAGCAGCTCGCCCGGATCTCGACGGAGCTGGGCGAGGCCACCGCTCCCGGGAAAGCGGGCTGAGCGGATGACGCCCGCGCGCATCGCACCGGAAAGGGCGGACTGAGCCTTGGGGCTGCTGGACATCCTGCTGGGCCGTACGAAACCCGTCGCGCCCGATCTCGACCAGCTCTTCGCGCTGCCCTCGGCGGCCGTGACCCTCGAGGTCGCGGCCGGTTTCCGGCCGACCGGGACCGGCGCGGTGTGCTTCGCCACCGTGGAGGGCGCGGCCTTCGAGCAGACCCACAGGGAAGTGCAGGCGCTCCTGGACGCGGACACCGAGCGCTCCGGCCCCCCGGTGGAGCTGCGCCGGGACGACTACGGCTACTCCTGGCTGGTGTCCGAGCGCAGCCCCGAGCAGCTGCCGGAGCTGGTCA
The DNA here is from genome assembly GCF_059510455.1 of Streptomyces sp. NTD91. NCBI lineage: Bacteria > Bacillati > Actinomycetota > Actinomycetes > Kitasatosporales > Streptomycetaceae > Streptomyces > Streptomyces sp. NTD91. The sequence goes on along the minus strand of NZ_JCAJZW010000046.1, from coordinate 63,167 downwards.
GCGACCTGCACGCGGTGAACAGCGCGATGGAGGTCAACGGCTTCGGCCCGCAGCTGCTGTGCTCGCTGGCCGCCTTCACGGACGACGGCGGCCGCAGACTCGCGCTGGTCTACCTCTACAAGCGGGGCACCTTCTACCCCTTCGCACCCCTGCCCGGCACCGCCGAGCGGCGGGACAACGCGCTGGAGCTCCAGATGAAGGCGACCCTCGCGAACGACCTGCGCGTCGAGCAGGACCTGGGCCGCTGGTTCCCGGTGTGGGGCGCCCCCGGTCTGTGACCGGGGACGCCGAGGCTCACCTGCTCTTCTCGCGCTCCTGCCGGCGGGCCTCGAAGGGCCGCTCGCGGCGGTAGCGGCGCTCCCACTTCGCCTGCCGGTCCCGGCGGTCGCGGTAGGTGCGGTAGGTGTCCGGCAAGGGCGGGCTGCCCGGGCCGGCGGGCGGCGTGCCGGGGGAACCACGTCCGTGCGTCGCGTACAGATACAGCAGCGCGACGGCGGCGAGCCACCACAGGTGGTTTCCGAATCCGAGGATCACCAGGACGACGGTCCCGGACGCGACGATGCCACGCATGACGGACCTCCGTTGGGGTGAGTGTGGCGGGGGTGGAGCGTGTCGGCTTCGTGCCGTTTGTTCAGCGTAGGGAGCCCGTCACGGCGCCCGCATCCGGTTTTCCGTCCGGCGCGGGTCCGCCATGAGTGAACGGACCATGAGCGAACTGACGTATTTCACCCACGACTTCAACGGCGAACGGCGCAGCGGCGTGCACACCGGCGCACCCGGCCGGGCCACCGCGATGGCGCTGCACGGCGCGGGCAACGGCGGCAAGGAGCGTCGGGACCCGCCGGCGGCCGCGCCGGCCTGAGCGCGCAGCGGTGTGCCCCGCCGACGGGCAGGGCACCCGCTGCCGGTCGGTCTCAGCAGCTGTAGCGCATGAACGCCCGGACCATGCGGCAGGTGGTGTCGGACGGAGGCCGCATGCCGATGTCCTCGGCCGTGCTGCGGATGGTGTCGTCGTGGGCCTGGGACGGGAGATGGACCCCGGAGTCGAGCAGGGCTATGGCGAGCCGCATGGCCTTCAGGCGGCGGTTGTGCGCCACGTACCACTCCCGCGGCCGCCCGGCCGGCAGCGGCCGCTTGATCACGGGCTCGTACGGCGAGTCGAACAGAACGGGGTGCTGGGCGGTGGACTGGGTCCGGGACGGCTTCGGCTTCAGGGCGGCAGCGGGCACAGGCATCCTCCTGTCGCGGTCAGGGCCTCGCCGGACAGTCCGGCGACACCCTCGAACACTGCTTCCAGTCTACCGCCGGGCACTGACAATCACAGGAGCGCATGGTTGAACAAAAGCCCATGTGAAGACGGGAGTTGAGGCCGTGCCGCAGGGGTGCGGGGAGGTGCTGCCGGGGCGTCGGGAAATTCGAACAGAGTGGGTAGCCGGTACCGTGTCCGGCATGGAAATCTGGATCAACCCGGCCTGCTCCAAGTGCCGCAGCGCCCTCAGCCTGCTCGACGCCGAGGGCGCCGAGTACACCGTCCGCCGCTATCTCGAGGACGTGCCGAGCGAGGACGAGATCAGGGCCGTACTCGACCGGCTGGACCTGGAGCCGTGGGACATCACCCGGACCCAGGAGGCCGAGGCCAAGGACCTGGGCCTCAGGGAGTGGGCGCGGGACGCCGCAGCGCGGGACCGGTGGATCACCGCGCTCGCCCAGTACCCCAGGCTCATCCAGCGCCCGATCATCACCGCCGACGACGGTACGGCCCTGGTGGCCCGCTCCGAGGACGCGGTGCGCGAGGCCCTGTCCCGCGACAGGAGCTGAGCGGCCCCCAACTCGACTGTGACCCAACCCACTTCGCCGATTCCCGCAACCGCTGAGTAACCCCGTTCGGTATCTCGTACATAGCGGCGTACGCTCCCCTACCTCTTCAGGAGGCGCGCATGTCGCGCAGGAGAACTCTCGGCACGAAGAAGAAGATCGCACTGCTCGTCAGTGCCGCGGCGGTGGCGGGCGGCGGGGCCTTCGCGCTGGCCACCACGTCCAACGCGGCCCAGCCGGCGAAGAACGCGAAGACGCTGTCAGCCGCGGACTCGTCGACCGTCTGCCAGGGACTCGCCACCGCGCTCGGCAACAACCAGCGGTTCATCGCGGGTCAGCAGGCGAACCCGGACGCCCAGTCGGCGGCCCGGATCGCCAACCGGCAGGCGGTCATCAAGCAGATCGAGGTGCAGCAGAAGGCGGCCGGGTGCACGGTTGGGGAGTCGGCTCAGGGCTCCCAGTCCGGGCAGCAGGGCGCCGGCGGGCAGGGTGCCGGACAGCAGGGATCCGGTCAGCAGAGCGCCCAGCCCTCGCAGTCGGCCGCCGCGGGGAACAACGGCGGTGGCGGTGCCGCCGCCTCCGGGCAGCAGGTGTGCCAGGGCTCCACCGTCACGCTCTCCGGCGAGGGCGGCGCCCCGGCCGCCTCCAGCAACCAGTTCCCGGCGGGTACGACGCTGAAGGTGACCAACCTGGACAACAACAAGTCCACGACGGTGAAGGTCACCTCCGTCTCGGGCAGTTGTGTACTACTCAACAACGCGGCTTTCGAACAGGTCAGGGAACCCGGCAAGTTCCTCATCCGGCACGCCCGGATCGAGAAGGTGGGGTGAGGATCAGGGACCGGTCAGGAAAGTGGTGAGGTGGCGGGCCAGGGCATCCGGTGCCGCCTGCGGCAGCGCGTGGTGCGAGACGTCCGCAAGCGCGGCGGTCTCCACGCGCGGCAGCAGCGCCGTCGCCCGGGCCGCCACCTCGTGGGCCCCGTGGGTCCTGCTGTTCGCGGCCACGAGCAGCAGGACCCGCGCGTCCAGGGCCCGCAGCGCGTCCGGCGCCGGGCGCGGGCCGGTCACCGGCTTCGCGGCCGGAAAGCCGGCGGCAGCCTCCTGGAGTGCGAGCCAGTGAGGGTCCAGGGGTGCTCCCGAGGTCTCCCACTCCAGGAAGGCGCGGACACGGCGGGGCGTGGGCCGCAACAGCATCGGCAGGGCGCGCAGCAGATACGCCGCCTTGAACCCGGCGAAGCACTGGGTCGGGTCCAGGAGGAACAGGCGGCGTGTCCGGGCGGGGGCGCGCAGGGCGTGGTGGAGGGCGATCCACCCGCCGTACGAGTGGCCGCCCAGGTCGGCCGAGGCGGCGCCCACGCCGTCCAGGACCGCGTCCAGCCAGATCGTCAGGTCGGCGACCGTACGGGGGTGGCGGTCGCCGGCCGGGACGCTCAGGCCCGGGGCGCCGATCACGTCGACCGCGTGCACCCGGCGTACCCGGGCCAGTTCCGCGACCTGGGCGTACCAGGAGACCGAGGTGGCTCCGCCGCCGCCCGGGAGCAGGACCAGCGGGGGCGCGTCGCGGGGGCCGCAGGTGTTGACACGGGTGTCGCCGAAGGGCGTGGCGACGGTCAGAGCCTCCCGGTCCGCGGGCCATTTCGCCAGGACCCTGTCGTATGCGACCCGAAAGGCCTCGCTGTCGTATCCGGTCACGGCACCGCCCCCTGTTGTCTCGTTGAGCGAGATATTCACTCAACGAGACAACAGCTTCGGAGGCCCCGCGTGCAGCCCGAGATGGAGACCGTCCACCTCCTGCGTGCCGTCGCCGTCGAACTCGGGCCGCACAGCGCCCGGTTCGCGCAGGCGAACGGCATGCACCCCACGGACGTACGGGCCCTGATCGCGCTCATGGACGCGCGGCGGGCCGGTGAGGAGCTGACCGCGGGGCGGCTCGGGACGATGCTCGGGCTCAACTCGGCGGGTACGACCGCCGTGCTCGACCGGCTGGAGCGGGCCGGCCATGTGCGCCGGGAGCGCGGTACGCAGGACCGGCGCAGGGTCGTCGTGACACTCCAGGAAGCCGCCGTGGACCTCGGGTGGGCCTTCTTCGGGCCGCTCGTCGCGTGTTCGGCCGCATTGCTGCGCGGCTACGACGACCACCAGCGGGCCGCGGTCCGGGACTTCCTCGACGAGGTGCGGCAGGTCGCGGCGCAGGGAGCCCATACCCCGCCCGCCGGCGCCTCACAACGTGAGCCGGGACACAGAACGTCCGGGTAACACGGGGTTCACGCACGGGCAATGGACGGGAAACCGCCTGTTGACAGGCTGCCCGGCAGATCGAGCGGCGCCCCAGTGCCGCAGCGCCGCAGCACCCGCACCGAGTGCGCCCGACCCCCGAAGGATGGCCCCCGTGACCTTCAAGGCTGAGTACATCTGGATCGACGGCACCGCTCCGACGGCGAAGCTCCGCTCCAAGACGAAGATCATCACGGGTGCCTTCGCCGGTCTCGAGTCGCTGCCGCTGTGGGGCTTCGACGGCTCCTCCACCAACCAGGCCGAGGGTCACTCCTCGGACTGCGTGCTCAAGCCGGTCTTCACCTGTCCGGACCCGGTCCGCGGCGGCGACGACGTCCTGGTGCTGTGCGAGGTCCTGGACACCGACCTGGCCCCGCACCCGTCCAACACGCGGGCCGCGCTGGCCGAGGTCGCCGAGCAATTCGCCGCCCAGGAGCCGATCTTCGGCATCGAGCAGGAGTACACCTTCTTCGACGGCTCCCGTCCGCTGGGCTTCCCCGAGGGCGGCTTCCCGGCCCCGCAGGGCGGCTACTACTGCGGTGTCGGCGCCGACGAGATCTTCGGCCGCGAGATCGTCGAGGCCCACCTGGAGAACTGCCTGAAGGCCGGCCTCGGCATCTCCGGCATCAACGCCGAGGTCATGCCGGGACAGTGGGAGTTCCAGGTCGGCCCGCTCGCCCCGCTGGAGGTCTCCGACCAGCTGTGGGTGGCCCGCTGGCTGCTGTACCGCACCGCCGAGGACTTCGGCGTCTCCGCGACCCTCGACCCCAAGCCGGTCAAGGGCGACTGGAACGGCGCGGGCGCGCACACCAACTTCTCCACCAAGGCCATGCGCGAGGGCTACGACGCCATCGTCACCGCGTGCGAGTCGCTCGGCGAGGGCTCCAAGCCGCTGGACCACGTCAAGAACTACGGCGCCGGCATCGACGAGCGCCTGACCGGCCTGCACGAGACCGCCCCGTGGGACAAGTACTCCTACGGCGTCTCCGACCGCGGTGCCTCGGTGCGCATCCCGTGGCAGGTGAAGAAGGACGGCAAGGGCTACATCGAGGACCGCCGCCCGAACGCCAACGTCGACCCGTACGTGGTGACCCGCCTGCTGGTGGACACCTGCTGCACCGCGCTGGAGAAGGCCGACCAGGTCTGACCCGCCCCGCTTGCGCGAGGGGCGCCCGCCGTCGTGGCGGGCGCCCCTTCTGCATGGTGTGCCGCCGTCTCGCCACGCCGTGTCCGGCCTGGTGACGTTCCGTCCGCATGCCGGGACGACGTCTCGCACAGGGGCCTGTCCGGTGCCGGTGTCTGCTTCAATGGGCCCATGGACGGCTTTCGGAAGACCATCGCGACGGGTCGCCGTGACCTCGAGCCCTTCTGGCCTTCCCGTCAGCACCACGACTTCGACCGGATGTGTTGCCGCGCGGTGAACGCGCGGGCCCTGTGAAGCCGTACTCCCCGGCCTTCGGCCAGCGCGAAAAGACGCACGTCCCGTGACGACCACCGCGCGCGAAAGAGCTGGCCTCTCATGGCGATCACCCGTTCCCTGACCACCCCTTCCCCCGGCGGCACCCGGCACCGGCTGCGCGCAGTCGACCGGGACGAGGCGGTCGACATGGCCGACCTCCTGCCGCCGGGCGCCACCTGGCTGCCCGCGCCGCAGCACACCCTGCCCGCCCTGCCCGGACAGCCGCCCATGGTCGGCCACCTGGTGCTGGTCCCGGCCGACCGGCGGCCCCGTTCCTGCCGGTCACGGTGCAGGACCAGGTGGAGCAGGCGCCCGGGACGGGCCCCGAGCCGCTGGTCCGGATCGACCCCGTGCGCCGCACCGCCGGCGTCGACGGCCGCGAACTCGACCTCACCTACCTCGAGTTCGGACTGCTGGCGCACCTGGTGGCCCATCCGCACCGGGTGCACACCCGCGACCAGCTGGTCACCACGGTGTGGGGGCACGGCCATGTCGGCGACGGCCGTACCGTCGACGTGCACGTCGCCAGGCTGCGCCGCAAGCTGGGCGCCGAGCACCGGCAGGCGATCCAGACGGTGCGCCGGGTCGGCTACAAGTACACCCCGCCGGCCGGGCGCTGACCGCGCCCGCTCTGCCCTCGGCAGAGTCCCGTACCGCAGCGCGCCCGGAGCGGGCACGATCCCGGCATGAGACTTCTGGTGCTGGGCGGTACGGAATTCGTGGGGCGGGCCGTCGTCGAGGCCGCGCTGGGGCGGGGCTGGGAGGTGACCGTCTTCCATCGAGGACGGCACCGACCTCCGCCCGTCGTACGGTCGTTGTTCGGCGATCGCACCGCCCCGGACGGCCTCGCCGCGCTCGCCGCGGACGACGGCTCCTGGGACGCCGTGGTCGACACCTGGTCGGCCGAGCCGCGTGCCGTGCTCGCCGCTGCCCGGCTGCTGCGGGGCCGCGCCGGGCGGTACGCGTACGTCTCCAGCCGGTCCGTGTACGCCTGGCCCTGGCCCTCGCTGGACGGGCCCGACGACGCCGGAGCGCTGGTCGAGGGCGCCGCCGACGCCGGACCGACCGACTACGCCCGCGACAAGCGGGGTGGCGAACTGGCCGCCGTCGAGGCCTTCGGCGCGGCGGACTCGCTGCTGGTACGGGCCGGGCTGATCCTCGGCCCGCACGAGAACGTGGGCCGACTGCCCTGGTGGCTCACCAGGATCGCCCGAGGCGGCCCGGTGCTGGCCCCCGGACCGCGCGAGCTGCCGGTGCAGTTCATCGACGCCCGCGACCTGGCCGACTGGGTCCTCGGTGCGGTGGAACAAGGGCTCAGCGGGCCGTACGACCTGATCGGGCCGCCGGGCCACACCACCATGGGCGAGCTGCTCGACCTCTGCGTCCGCGTCACCGCCTCCGACGCCGAACTGCGCTGGACCGGCCGGGAGGCGATCCTGGCCGCCGGGATCGAGCCGTGGACCGACCTGCCGGTGTGGGTGCCGCCGGACAGCGAGCTGTACGCGGGCGTGCACCGCACCGACGTCTCCCGGGCGCTGGCCACCGGCCTCGTGTGCCGGCCGGCCGCGGAGACCGTCGCGGACACCTGGCGCTGGCTCACGGAGATCGGCGGCACGGCACCGCTGCGGCCGGACCGGACGGCCCCGGGCCTCGATCCGAAGGTGGAGGCGAAGGTCCTGGCCGGAGGCCGGGGTGTATCTGGCACCACCCCCCAGGAGGGGGCCTCGGGCCAGTGACCGCCGCCCCGGGGTCGGCGAGACTTGCCGCATGAGCAGCGAAGACAAGAGCGGCCGCGTCCGGGATGCCGTGCCGGCCGGGGTGCGCGGGCTGGTACTGGCAGTGATCGTGCTGCCCTTCGGCATCGTGTTCCTGGTACTGGTCCTGCTGACCCTCGCCTTCATCCCGCTCGGCATCGGGCTGGTGACGACTCCGGTCGTGCTGACGGGCGTTCGCGCGCTGGCGGACGTGCGTCGCAGGCTGGCGGCCGAGTGGTGCGGGGTGCGGATACGGGCGGCGTACCGGCCGGTCCCGCGCGGCGCCGCTCCGTGGACCCGCACCTTCACGATGCTGGGCGACCCCCAGACCTGGCGGGACGTGCGCTGGCTGCCGGTGGACATCACGGCCGGGTTCGTCACCGCGCTGCTCCCGGCCGTGCTGCTGTTCTTCCCCGTCGAGGGGCTGATGCTGCCGTTCGGGCTGTGGCGGCCGTACACGCACGGCGGCGGCACCTACTGGTACGCGTTCGTCCCGGTCACCGGAGAGGTCAGCGCCGTCGGCGCGGGCGCCCTGGCCCTCGTCCTCCTCGGCGTCGCCCTGCGCCACACCCCGGCCCTGCTGACCGCGCACTTCCGGCTCACCCGGGCGGTACTCGACCACAGCAGGGGCGAACTCGTGGAGCGCGTGAGGGTGTTGACGGAGACCCGGCGGGACGCCGTGGACACGTCCGCCGCCGAGCTGCGCCGCATCGAGCGGGACCTGCACGACGGGGCGCAGGCCCGGCTGGTCGCCATGGGCATGGACCTCGGCACCATTGAGACGCTGGTGGAGCGGGACCCCGCGCAGGCGAAGCGGCTGCTCGCCCAGGCCCGCCGGAACTCCGCCGAGGCCCTGGAGGAGCTGCGCGACCTGGTCCGCGGCATCCATCCGCCGGTCCTCGCCGAACGCGGGCTCGGCGACGCCGTACGGGCGCTGGCGCTGCGGCTTCCGCTGCCCGCCGAGGTGAGCGTGGAGCTGCCGGGCCGGGCGGACGCGCCGGTGGAGTCGGCGGCCTACTTCGCGGTCAGCGAGGTGCTCACCAACGCCGTCAAGCACTCCGGCGCCGACCGGGTCTGGGTCGACGTGCACCACGCCGACGGCCGGCTGCGGATCACGGTCACCGACAACGGCAGGGGCGGGGCGACGATCGGCTCCGGCTCGGGACTCGCCGGGGTGGAGCGGCGGCTGGGTACATTCGACGGCGTCCTGGCCGTCAGCAGCCCCGTCGGCGGCCCCACTCTGGTGACCATGGAGATTCCGTGCGCGTTGTCCTAGCCGAAGACCTCTTCCTGCTGCGCGACGGGCTCGTCCGGATGCTGGAGGCCTTCGGTTTCGAGATCGCGGCCGCCGTCGAGTCCGGCCCCGAACTCGCCCGCGCGCTGGCCGAGCTGAAGCCGGACGTGGCGGTGGTCGACGTACGGCTGCCGCCCACGCACACCGACGAGGGCCTGCAGTGCGCGCTCGAGGCCCGGCGGGAGCGGCCGGGGCTGCCGGTGCTGGTGCTCTCCCAGCACGTGGAGCAGCTGTACGCGCGCGAGCTGCTCGCGGACGGAACCGGCGGTATCGGGTATCTGCTCAAGGACCGGGTGTTCGACGCCGAGCAGTTCGTCGACGCCGTACGACGGGTGGCGGCGGGCGGTACGGCGATGGACCCGCAGGTGATCCAGCAGCTGCTGTCCCGCCGGGCCGGCGACGACCGGCCGCTCGCGGGGCTGACCCCCCGCGAGCTGGAGGTGCTGGAGCTGATGGCGCAGGGCCGGTCGAACGCGGGCATCGCGGCCCAGCTGGTGGTGACGGAACGGGCCGTCGCCAAGCACACCTCCAACATCTTCGCCAAGCTCGGCCTGGAGGTGTCGGACGACGACAACCGGCGCGTGCTGGCGGTCCTCGCGTATCTGGACCGGGACCGCTGACCTGCCAACTCCCCTGTGTCTCAGAGGAATTTGCGAGACCGGTGAACACCTCTGGGGCGGCGTCCGTATGGAAGGACGCCGCTTCACTCCTGTCGGGCGCCTCGATGCTGCCCCGCAAGGAAGTCAGAGGAGTTCCATGGGACGCAACACACGAAAACGCCGTACGCCGCTGGCCACCAAGGCCATAGCCGCATCGGCGGCCCTAGCGCTCGGTGGGGGCGGGCTGATCTGGGCGAACTTCTACGCCTCGGCGCACGAGTCGAACCACCAGACGTGGGGAGGCAACCAGACGAAGGCCGCGACGGCGCAGGTCGCGACGATCTCCTGCCCGGACGTCCAGCAGAAGCTGACGAACGTGCCCTGGCGGGCCCGTCAGGGCGTGGCGACCGAGCTGGCGAACCTCGACCGGCAGATCACCGAGGCCTACAACCGGCTCGCCTCCACCCGCGACGCGCAGTCCAAGGACCCGAGCTTCGTGCAGAACGCGATCGTCGGGCCCCTGAAGGACAAGCGGGCGGCGACGATCGACCGGATCAGGATCGACATCCGGCGCGTCGGCGGCTCGTTCGACAACTCGCTCTCACAGCTCGCCGCCTGCACCACGCAGTCCGCCGACCAGTCCACCGCTGGGGGGAACAGCGGTGGCCAGCAGCAGGGCGGTCAGCAGCAAGGTGGCCAGCAGCAAGGTGGTCAGCAGCAGGGCGGCGGAGGCCAGCAGCAGGGCAACAACGGCGGCCAGGCCGGTGACGGCCCGTCCGCCGCGGACTTCGTGGACATCACCAAGGTCGCACCGAACGTCCAGGCCAAGCCGAACAAGACCCCCAACGCCTCGACGGGCTCGTTCACCACGCGCTGCGGCGTGAACGCGAACCAGATCCACAACAGCGACAACGTCATCGTCGCGCCCGGTGTGACCAACGGCGCCCACCACGTGCACGACTACGTCGGCAACCAGAAGATCAACGCCTTCTCCAGCAACCAGACGTTCCTGCAGGGCGGGACCAGCTGCCAGAACCGCAACGACCTGTCGGCGTACTACTGGCCGGTCATCCGCGAGCAGGACGGCACCCAGGAGAAGGACGCCAACGCCGACGGCGGCGGCAAGGACCTCAACGTCGGCAAGATCCTGGTGGCGCAGCAGGCGCAGATCAAGTACGTGGGCAGCCCGGCGAGCAAGGTCGTCGCGATGCCGCAGTTCCTGCGCATCATCACCGGTGACGCGAAGGCCTTCACCAACGGCCCGACCAACGCCAACGCGCACTGGAGCTGCACCGGCTTCGAGAACAAGGTGCAGCTGACGGACAAGTACCCGATCTGCCCGTCGGGCAGCAAGGTGGTGCGCACGTTCGCCTACCAGAGCTGCTGGGACGGCCAGAACATCGACAGCGCCAACCACCGTACGCACGTGGCCTTCGCCGACCCCGCGAGCGGTGTCTGCCCGAACGGCTTCAAGGCGATCCCGCAGCTGACGATGCGGCTGGTGTACAACGTGCCGCAGCCGGTGATCCAGGCGGACGGCACGGTGAAGAACGCCTACGCGGTCGACGGCTTCCCGGAGCAGCTGCACAAGCCGATCACCGACCACGACGACTTCATCAGTGTCACGACCGGCGGCCTTGCCAACCGGATCGCCAACTGCATCAACCGCGGTCAGAACTGCGCATGACCCGCTGACCGGGGCCGAGAGCCCCGGACCGAGAACAAGGCCGGTGACGGACCCCCTCCCGTCACCGGCCTTCCTCGTCCCCGGCGTAGTGCCTCCGCTGTGGCGCCTCAGCCGTGGTGCCCGGAATGGGCGGAGTGGTCGGTGCCGATCTCCACGTCCCCGCCGAGGGTGCCGCGCAGCGCCTTGACCACGCCGTCGTCGCCGACGGCGACCCACTTGCGGCCGACCAGGTAGTAACCGCCGTAGTCCTTCGCATCGTTGATCCACTCACGCTGGCCGCGGTCGGTGGCGAAGGTGGCGAGGACGAACTTCCCGTCGGCGTTCGTGCAGATGGCCTGGCGGACCGTGTCGGCGTCGGTCTGCATGTTCGGCTTGCACTTCACCTCGGCGGCCAGGCTCTCCAGGCTGCCGGTCGCGGTGGGCGGGACCGTCCTGGTCCCACCGCCCGCACCGCAGCCCGCGAGCGCCAGTACGGCCACGGCGGCCGGCAGCAGTCGTGTCACCCTCATCCGTTCCTCCGGTCCTTGGGCCAGGCGTGCCTCAGCGCCTTCGGATACGGCTGCGGGCCGCCGTGCGCTCAAATCCGGTGACGCAGTGGCACGAGTGTGCGAAGGTGACCCGGTGAACAAGGACTGGGAAGACCGCGTGGCCGCCGCCTGGGCCACCCTCGACGACTGCCCGGAAGAGCGGGCGCACGAGTTCCGCGCGGTGATCGACGCGCTGGCCGCCGAGCTGCCGGACGGCAGCCCGCTGGGCCTCTTCGAGCAGGCCAGCGCCTGGGACTCCACCGGCCACTCGGACAGGGCGGTGCCGCTGTACCGGGAGGCGCTGGCGCGCGGGCTGAGCGAGGCGAGCCCGTACAAGGGCCGCCGGGCCAAGATCCAGCTGTCGAGTTCGCTCCGGAACATCGGTGAGGCGCAGGAGGGCGTCAAGCTGCTCACTCCCGAACTGGACGCGCACTCGGACGAGTTGGACGACGCGGTACGGGCCACGCTCGCCCTGTGCCTGTCCAGTCTCGGCCGCGACCGCGAGGGCCTGTCCCTCGTCCTCGGCGCCCTCGCCCCCCATCTGCCGCGCTACCAGCGGTCGATGGCCAACTACGCCCGCGCGCTCGTCGATCCGGAGCACTGACGACGGCCGCCGCCGAGCCGGGTCACTCGTCCGGCGGTGACCAACGGCCGGTTCTCTCGTTCTCCATGACGTGCAGTCACAGGATGTGGCCCAGCGTCACGCACCCGTCTCCGAAGCCTCCGGTCCGTTCGACGTCGAGCAGGCCGAGGCCGCGCTCGTCGAGCACTATCCACGGCTGGTCCGGATCGCCTATCTGGTGCTGCCGCCGGGCCTCGGCCGCGGCCGCCGGGTCCTGACCGCACACGCGCTCGCCCAGCGCGCCCTGCCCAAAGGCCGCAGGCGGCAGCCCGCGATCCCGGCCCAGCCCTCGGGCCGTCACGGCGGCGACCCCGGGTACGCCTTCCTGCGCGAGCGCGTGCTGCGTACGGCCCTGGAGGCGTCGCGGTCCCGCAAGGGCCTGCCCCGGCCGGTCCAGCTGCCGCCGCTGCTGCCCCAGGTGTGGGGCCTGAGGCTCTTCCCACGCTCGGGTGGCAGCGAGGAACTCGCCCTGGACCAGCGACTGTCCGATCTGTCCGGCCCGGCCCGCGCCGCCTATGTGCTGCGCGGCCTGGAGAAGCTGTCCGACGCCGAGATCCGGCGGCTGCTCAAGGCCGCCGGGGTGGACGACCCGGGCGCCGCGCTGACCTCGGCGAACGACGTGCCCATGCGGCCCGCGCTGCTCTCCTCCCCCGAGTTCGACGCCTGTCTGCTCCAGGCCCGGCCCACCGAGCTGATGCGCCGCCGCCTGCACACCAAGGCCGCCCTCGCCGCCGCTGCCGCGCTCGTGGTGTGCGGGGCGCTGGTCGCCCTGCCCTCCGGCGGCTGGGGCCCGGACGGCGCCGCCGCGCCCGCCTACGCCGAGAACCCGTCCGCGGAGGCCGCCCTCGACCCGGCCCGGCTGGTCCGGGTCTCCCCCGCCGACTGGGAGTCGGCCGCGCGCGACGACTTCTCGGTGTGGCCCGCGCGCGGCCCGCTGACCGGCGACACGGCCCTGCTGCGCCGCGCCCTCGCGGTGTGGGCCCGCCCCGGCGAGACGGTCCACGTCTCCGCGACCCCCGGCACCCAGACCGGCGGCCCGGCCGGTCCGCCCCAACTGCTGTACGCGGGCCGGGTCGACAACGCCCGCGTGGTGATCTTCTACGACGGTCTGCGCGTCGCCCGGTACGCCGAACCGGTCGACGGCACCCAGGGCGCGGCCCTCGACTTCGCCCGGGTCGACGGCGCGACCGGCGCCGAGGCGAGCGCGCTGGTACTGGACCGCTCCGACGGCAACGTCCGGTATCTGACCGCGCCCTGGGTGAGGAAGGCGGCCTCGCGGGACCTGACGAAGCCGGCCGCGGCCGCGACCCCGCTGAGGATCACCGACGGCATCACCGCACCGCTGGCCAGCCCCGCGCTGCGGCCCGGCGGCTGTACCTCCTGGACGGTGCTCCAGCTCACCGACACCTCCGGCACCCGGCTCACCACGGACCTCGGCGAGTTGGTCCCGGCCCATCTGACCGCCGGGCGGCCCGGCGCGGCGGGAGAGGCGTCCGGCGCGGACGGGCTCAGAACCTGGGCGCCGTTCGCCTGCTCGCTCCAGGCCGAGCGCTCCGCCGGGGTGCGCGACGTCAACGCCTGGACCTTCGCCGAGCAACCACTGCCCGACGGCAGCGGGGCGGCCGGCTGGGTGTGCACCAGGGCGGAGACCTGGCGTGGCGGCGGCACCGGCGCGCTGGCCCAGTTCCGTACGCCGGGCGGGCCGGTCGGCGCGGTGGTCGCCAAGGGCACGGACGCGCGGTCCTGCGGTCCGCGTGACCCGCATGTGCTCGCCGGGGTGCTGTGGAAGTCCGCGGCGGGGCACTGGTACCTGCTGGCGGCGGGCGACAAGGACACGGCGGCCATCCGGGCCGGGGGAGGAGTCACGGCGGCCGGGCAGGGACAGTTCCTGGTGGCCAGGGCCGAACAGGGGGCCCGGGCCACGCTGACGGGCACGCTGACGAGCGGAGCCGAGATCAGCGGACTGCGCTAGGAGACCTTACTGACAGTCGCGTAAACAAGAGCCGTCACAGGGGTTCTCAGGGGCGGCTCGCGCGAGGTGCACGAGCAGATCACGGAGGGCACGGAGCTGGAGGTACGGGGCCCACGGAACCGTTTTCCACTGGTCGAGGCGGAGTCGTACGTCTTCGTCGCGGGCGGGATCGGGATCACCCCGCTGCTGCCGATGCTGCGGGCGCTGCCGGAGCACGCCGAGTGGCGGCTGCTGTACGCGGGGCGCGACCGGGCCTCCATGCCGTTCCTCGAGGAGGTCGAGAAGCTGGGCCGGATGGGGGTCGCCCCGGGCGGACGAAACCGAGCCCGGAGGAGGTGACCGTCGTGGAGGGCCGGCCCGACCTCGGCACGCTGGAGGTCGCCGAGAACGCCGTCGTGTACTGCTGCGGTCCCGAGGGGCTCATGGCGGCGGTCGCGGAACGCTTCCCGGACGTCCGCCTCGAACGGTTCGCGCCACGCGCGCCGTCCGGCGGCGACACGGAGTTCGAGGTCGAACTCCGGCGCAGCGGGGGGACGCTGACCGTGCCGGCCGACTCCTCCGTGCTGGCCGCCGTACGCCGGGAACTGCCGGGGGTGGCCTACTCCTGCGAGCAGGGCTTCTGCGGCACCTGCCAACAGCGCGTGCTGGAAGGGGAGATCGACCATCGGGACGAGCTGCTGACGGACGAGGAACGGGACGACTCGATGCTGATCTGTGTCTCGCGTTCCCGCGGTGATCGTTTGATGCTCGATATGTGAGCACCTGCGCCCGATCGGATCGGTCATCCGATCGGTAAGGTGTGCGCATGAGTACCGGGGTTCGCCGCAGGATGGGCGTCGAGGAGCGGCGGCAGCAGCTGATCGGCGTCGCCCTCGAACTGTTCAGCCAGCGCTCGCCCGACGAGGTCTCCATCGACGAGATAGCCTCGGCGGCGGGCATCTCGCGCCCACTGGTCTACCACTACTTCCCCGGCAAACTCAGCCTGTACGAGGCCGCGTTGAAGCGGGCCGCGGAGGATCTCGCCGACCGCTTCGACGAGCCGCGCGAGGGCCCGCTCGGCGCGCGACTGCTGCGGGTGATGGGCCGCTTCTTCGACTTCGTGGACGAGCACGGCCCCGGCTTCTCGGCGCTGATGCGCGGCGGCCCGGCGGTCGGTTCGTCGGCCACCAACGCGCTCATCGACTCCGTACGGCAGGCCGCCTACGTACAGATCCTCTCGCACCTCGGTGTCACGGAGGCGCCCGCGCGGCTGGAGCTGGTCGTCCGCTCCTGGATCTCCCTCGCCGAGTCCACGGCGCTGATCTGGCTGGACGGCCGGCGCGTCCCGCGCGCCGAGCTGGAGGTCCAGCTGGTGCACGACTTCGCCGCGCTCGCCGCGGTCAGCGCCGCGTACGACGAGGACATGGCGGCCCTGCTGAAGAAGATGGCCGAGGACGAACCGGCCGACGGCCCCTTCGCGGAGCTCGTCGGCCGGCTGCTGTCCCTCGCGCCCTGAGCTACCGGTCGACCTTCCGGTAGGACGCGTCGAGCTCACGGACCTCGGCGGAGGGCGTGCAGGGCGACGCCCGTGTCCGTCACGTGCTCGCGGAGCAGTTCCAGGACGGTCTCCGTCAGCCTCGCCTTCGTCTCGTCGGCACGTCCGGCGAGGAGCCCGATCGTCACGTGCGCGACGGCGTGCCGCGCGCCTCGGGATCCTCGTATCCGAACACCGTGTACGCGCTCGGCCGGAACTGTGTCTTGCACGCCTCCGGCCTCGCCGCCGCGATCTCCACAGCGGCCTCGTGCAGTGCCCGGGCGAAGCCCTCGCGGTCGAGGGCTTCCTCCAGGATGTCCGAGTAGTCGATGGTGATCTGCGGCATGGGCACTCCTGGTCCACGGCGTCGGCCCGACCCTACTTCCCCGCCCGTGTGAACACCGCCACGGTCCGCGCCGGGACGCTGAACGTGCCTGTGCCGGCCGTGCAGGAGGAGGTCTTCACCACCGGGTCGGCGCCGCTCGCCTGCACCGGGTGCAGCCGGTACGCGGTGCCGGCCAGGCTGTCGATCGTCTGCTCCTGCCGCTCGGGCGTGGCGTTGAAGACGACGACCAGGTCACCCAGCTTCATGGTGATGACTCCCGGGGTCTCGTCCTTCCCCGACAGCGGGAAGGACAGCGCGTCCTGCACCTGCGCGGCCGTGCCGAGCGAGAACGCCTTCTCGGTCGTACGGATCCTCAGCAGGTCCTGGTAGGCCGCGGAGGCGCCGGTGATCTGCGGGCAGCCCACCTTCACGCTCGTGAGCAGGGGCCGGGCGAAGTCCCACTTGGACTGGTTGTCGGCCGCCATGGGCAGCCCGCGCCCGAAACCGTTGCCGTCGGCACAGTTCCAGTGGATGGCGTTGAACCAGTCGCCGCTGTCGTAGGAGTTGCGGTCCAGCGACTTCGAGCGGAGCAGGTCGGTGCCCGCCTGGGACAGGGCCGGCCCCTGCGACAGGGCGGCCGTGGCCATGGCCAGGACCTGCATGCGGGCCCGGTCGGACGCGGAGGTGTCCTTGGGCAGCTTGTAGGTCAGGGCGTCGAAGAGGGACTCGTTGTCGTGTGCGTCCACGTAGGCGAGGGCGTCGCCGGGGGCTGCCGCGTAACCGGCGGGCGAACCGTTGTAGTCGATCTCCGCTCCGGTGACCTCCTTGCCGTCGGTGTCCGTGAAGTGGTACTTGGCGAGGTTTCCGGTCAACCCGACCTTGATCAGGTCCTGGTAGTGCAGCAGGCGGGCCTTCTGCTCCTCCTTCGAGCCGTTGGCGCTGGAGCCGTTCGGGTCGGTGTAGAGCCCGGACGCGAAGCCCTGGACGCCGGGGTCGGAGTCGAAGGGGCTGCCGCCGCGCACGGCGTCACGGGCGCGGTCGGAGAAGGTGGCGATGCCGGTGCCGGCCATGTTGGCCTGGGTGGCCTGGACGAACCGGGCGTCGTTGGCGACCTCGCCGAAGTTCCAGCCCTCGCCGTACAGGATGATCTTCTTGCCGTCGACGCCGTCCTTCTTCAGGGTCAGCGCGTCGAGTGCCTTGCGGACCGCGAGGATGTTGGCCTTCGGGTGGTGGCCCATGAGGTCGAAGCGGAAACCGTCGACCTTGTACTCCTTGGCCCAGGTGACGATCGAGTCCACGACCAGCTTGCCCATCATCGCGTTCTCCGGCGCGGTGTTGGAGCAGCAGGTGCTGTTGGCCACGCTTCCGTCGGCGAGCAGCCGCTGGTAGTAGCCGGGCACGATCTTGTCCAGCACGCTGGTGTCCGCCTGGCCGCTGGCCGCCGTGTGGTTGTAGACGACGTCCATGACGACCCTGAGGCCGTCCTGGTTGAGCGCCTGCACCATCTTGCGGAACTGGACGGTGCGGGCCGTGCCGTCCGGGTCGGTGGCGTAGGAGCCCTCGGGGACCGTGAAGTGGTACGGGTCGTAGCCCCAGTTGTAGGCGTCCTTCGCGGCGGTCTTCGCCACGCACGCCTGCTGCTGGTCGGAGTCGGCCGGGTAGGAGGCCAGGTCGCAGCCGGGGGTTGCCTGGTCGGCCTTCTTCTCGGGGACGGTGGCGAAGTCGAAGGCGGGCAGCAGGTGGACGTACGACGTGCCGGACTTCGCCAGCGCCCGCAGGTGCTTGGAGCCGTCGCTGTTCTTGTCGGTGAAGGCCAGGTAGGTGCCCTGCTCCTGGGCCGGGACGGTCTCGTCGGCGACCGAGAAGTCCCGGATGTGCAGCTCCTGGATCTGGGCGTCCCGCAGCGGTACGGCCTTGGGCTTGCGCAGGGACGACCAGCCGCTCGACGCGAGCGCCCTGTCGTTCAGGTCGACGACCAGGCTGCGCTCGGAGTTCGCGGTCAGGGCGACCGAGTAGGGGTCGGTGACCTTGTTGACGACCATCTTGCGGACGCTGGGCGCCCACACCTTCACGACGTACCGGTAGGGCTTGCCCTTCCAGGACGCCGGTCCGGTGACGGACCACACGCCGGTGGTGTCGTCGCGGTGCATGGCCCTCAGGGAGCCGTCCAGCTCCAGGGAGACGCTCTGCGCGGTCGGAGCCCAGACGGAGAGGGTGGGCTTTCCGTCGTGGAAGACCGGGCCGAGCCGCGCCTTGGTCGCGGCCGGATACAGGTCGTCCAGCACGCCCGCGATCTGCACGCCGGTCGCGGCAAGGACGGCACCGTTGGCGGCACGCTGGGAGGCGACCAGCTGACCCCCCAGCGCCGCACGCACGCGGCCGCGGTCACGCGGGTCGACGGACCAGGCGGTGTAGTCCTTCAGGTAGGGGAACCTCGCCTTCTGGGCGTCGGTCAGCGTGGTCTTCTCCAGTCGGATCCAGCGCTCGTCGTCGCTGGTCAGCGTGGAGTCCTTGACGGCGATCGAGCCGTCGAGGGAGTAGAGCAGCTGGGTGGAGGCGGCACCGTCGGCACCGTTCCAGGCGACGGTGTCCCGGTCGATCCAGACCGCCTTGGAGGTCGTCAGGTCGAGCGCGGCGGCGCTGCCCGCCGGCTGCGGCAGCAGGTACTTCTCCTGGCCGTTCAACAGCCACACCTCGTAGCCGTTGGCCTTGAGGTCAAGGGACTGGTCGGCGGGCAGGTCCTTCTCGTCCCCCTTGTGGATGATGTAGCTGAGGCTGGTGGCACCCTCGGCGAGCGGCACCTCGAAGACAGCGCCATAGGCATCAGTCTTCACCGGCTTCAGCGGGTTCGACCAGTCGGTGGGGTTCGCCGCACCGGTCCAGACGTGCAGGCCCCAGCCGTCGTAGTTCCCGTCGGCGCGGTGGTAGTGGATGACCGCCCTGGTCTTGTCCTGCGCCGGGTAGTCGGGCCTCTGGGTCAGTACGTCCGTCTTCCCCTGCTCGACCCAGACCTCACCCGTCCTGGTGACGTCGATGCTCCGGTCGGCCGAGACGTCCTTGTTCCCGTTCTTGTCGATGACCAGGAAACCGACGTTCGAGGCACCGGGCTTGAGCTTGACGTAGGCGAAGGCGCCCCAGGCGTCCCGGCCGACGAAGGGGTGGCTGGCCGGCCAGTTCGTGGCCTCGCCGTCGGCGATGTCGCCCCAGGCGTACAGGCCCCAGTTGTCGTAGTCGCCGTCGGTGCGCTTGTAGTGGACGATCGCGTAGTCGCGGGAGGAGGCCGTGGGGACCTCGGGTGCGGGTGGGGTGCCGGAGGTGCTGCTCGCCAGGGCGCTCGCGGTGTGCCCCGCGGAGTCGATCACGACGGCCTTGTAGCGCAGCGCGGTGCCGGCGGGCACGTGCTTGCCGAGGGTCTGGGTGACCTTGTACGGGGCGTGGTCTGCGGAGCCGAGCACCTGCCACTTGGCGTTGCCGACCTGGGCGGCGAAGACCACCCGGTTCAGCTGACCGCCGTCGACGCCGGCGGTGACGTCCACCGTGCCGGTGGCTCCGGCGGCGGGGGCGGTGAGGGTGATCGTGGGCCGCGAGGCGGGCTTGGCGAGCGCGCCGGCGGCCTTGTAGACGACGGCGGACTCGGCCGGGACGGTGACGTCGACCTTGCGGTCACCGTCGGACTTCACCGTGCCGGTGGCACCGTAGATGCCCTGGTACGACATTCCCGCCGAACCGGTCGCGAAGGTCGCCGTCCTGGCCTCGTCCGCGTTGTTCAGGGCGACGACGTACTCCTGGCCGGTCTTCGCGTCCGTACGGGTGAAGGCGTAGATCCCGGCGCCGTCGGCCGCGTACCGCTCGGTCTGGACGCCGTCGGTGAGGGCCGGGTTGGCCCTGCGCAGCCCCGCGAGCGCGGCGATCCGGCGGTAGAGCGGGGCGCTCGTGTCGTAGGAGTCGCTGGCATGGGTGCGGGTGGTGCCGATCTCGTCGTCCTTGAGATAGTCGGGCACCTTGGAGGCGAACATGGTCTGACGGGCGTCCTTGTCGCCGCCGGCACCGGTGAAGCCCTGCTCGTCGCCGTAGTAGACGACCGGGTTGCCGCGGCTGAGGAACATCAGCTCGTTGGCGAGTTCGTCCTTCTTCAGGATCTCGGCGTCGGTGGCCTTCGGGTTGTCCTGCTCGAGGAAGTACCCGATGCGGCCCATGTCGTGGTTGCCGAGGAAGGTGACCTGCTCGTACGCGTTCGCCTTGTCGGTTGTGTACTTGTAGTCGTCACCGAAGACGCTCGCCAGCTTCTGCGCGCTGCCACCCTGGGAGGCGTAGGTGCGGGCCGCGTCCTGGAAGGGGAAGTCGAGGGTGGCGTCGAGGCGGCCCTGGGTGACGTACGGGGATGTGACGCCGGTGTCCGCGGAGTAGGTCTCGCCGAACATGAAGAAGTTCTTCCGGCCGTGCGCCGCCGCGTACTTGTCCAGCGCGGTCGCCCACTGCGTCCAGAACTCCATGTTCACGTTCTTGACGGTGTCGATCCGGAAGCCGTCGATGGCGAAGTCCTTCACCCACCGCTCGTAGATCTTCTCCATGCCGTGCACGACCTCGGGGCGCTCGGTCCACAGGTCGTCCAGGCCGGAGAAGTCGCCGTAGGTCGCGGACTCGCCGGCGAAGGTCGAGTCGCCCCGGTTGTGGTACATCGTCGGGTCGTTGAGCCAGGCCGGGACCTTGGACTGGCCGGTGACCTCGGGGGTGTACGGGAAGGAGGCGCTGGAGACCGCCGGGAACTTCCTGCCGCCGTCCGCGTAGTCGGCGTCATCGAAGGGCCGGCCGTCCTCGGTCAGGTAGGGGTAGGCGCCCTTGGACCGGTAGTCGTATGACTTCTCCTGGTAGTCCACGACGTCGGCGGTGTGGTTGGTGATGACGTCGAAGAAGACCTTCATGCCCTTGGCGTGCGCCTTGGAGATGAGGTTCTTCAGGTCCTGGTTGGTGCCGAAGTGCGGGTCGACCTGGGTGAAGTCGGTGATCCAGTAGCCGTGGTAGCCGGCGGAGGCGTTCGCGCCGGTGCCCTGCACGGGCCGGTTCTTGAAGATCGGTGCCATCCAGATGGCGGTGGTGCCGAGGCCCTTGATGTAGTCGAGCTTCTTCGTCAGGCCCTTGAGGTCACCGCCCTGGTAGAACCCCTTGTCGGTGGGGTCGTAGCCGGTGTTGAGCCGGGAGCCGGTCAGTCCGCCCTTGTCGTTGGACGTGTCGCCGTTGGCGAAACGGTCCGGCATGACGAAGTAGAACTGCTCGTGGGTGTCGTCGTGCCGGGCCGGCTGGGCGGCGAGGGAGGCGTCCGAGGGGGGCGCGGGCGGACTGGCGGCGTGGGCCGCCAGTGGCTGGATCAGTGCGGCGGCGAGGGCTGCGGCGGTGACGGCCGCGGCCCGTTTCGCTCTCGGTATCACAGGCGGTAACTCCTAGCGCATGCGGCTCTCTTGGGACCGACCCCGCGCGACCGTATCGCCGTCGAAAGCCTTACTGCAAGAGTCTTGAAACTCATGGCAAGAAGTTTCAGAGTCACCATTGACGTGCCCTTCTCAACTGGCACAGGCTCACCGGTTGTTGAACCCCCACACTTTTCTTCGGAGCCGCACATGACCGGAAACCGACACCGCCCCCCTGGCCCGCCGGGGCCCGTCCGCCGCACGGCCGGAGCCGTGGCCGCCGGCGCACTGGCCCTCGCCGGTGTGCTCGCCCTTCCGGCGTCACCCGCGCAGGCGGCCACCACCGCCAAGGGCGACGTGATCGCCAACCTCTGGGAGTGGAACTGGGACTCGATCGCCTCGGAGTGCACCAACGTGCTGGGCCCGGCGGGTTACGGCGCGGTCCAGGTGGCACCGCCCGAGGAGTCCCTCAAGCAGTCCTCGTACTACTGGTGGGACGTCTACCAGCCGTACTCGTACAGCCTGAACAGCCGCTTCGGCAGCCAGGCGAAGTTCGGTGCCATGATCAGCGCCTGCCACAAGGCGGGGGTGAAGGTCTACACGGACGCGGTGATCAACCACACCGCGGCGCAGACCGGCACCGGCTACAACGGGTCGACCGTCACCGACAAGTACACCACCCCGAACTGGACCCGCACCGACTACCACGACTCCGGCCAGTGCCCGACCTCGGACCTGACCATCCAGGACTACTCCAACCTGACCCAGGTCCAGAACTGCGAACTGCTGGGCATGCCCGACCTGAAGACCGAGTCGGACACCGTCCGCGCGGGGATCGCGGACTACCTCAACTCCCAGTTGGCGCTGGGGGTGGACGGCTTCCGGATCGACGCGGCCAAGCACATCCCGGCGACCGACCTGGCGGCGATCGAGGGCAAACTGGCCCACACCGCCTCGGGGACGGCGCCGTACGTCTTCCAGGAGGTCTACCCGGGTGCGACACCGCAGCCGAGCGACTACTACGGCACGGGTGACGTCCTGGACTTCACCTACGCGAGCAAGCTGAAGTCGGCGTTCCAGGGCAATGTGAGCGACCTGGCGTCACTGTCCTCGTCCGGCATCCTGCCCGCCGCGAACTCGGTGTCGTTCGTGACCAACCACGACACCGAGCGCAGCGGCATGGACATGTCGTACAAGGACGGCGACACCTACAAGCTCGCCAACCTCTTCCAGCTCGCCTACAAGTGGTCGACGCCCACGGTGTACGCCAGCTGGGAGTGGACCCAGAGCGACCAGGCCCCGCCGAACTCCTCCGGATTCGTGACGAACACGGACTGCGCCGGCGGCGCCTGGTACTGCCTGGACCGGGACACCGCCGTGGTCGGCATGGTGGCCTGGCACAACGCGACCGACACGGCCGCGGTGTCCGACTGGCAGACCAAGTCGTCGTCCGTGATCGGATTCGGCCGCAGCGGCAAGGGCTTCTTCGCACTGAACAACGGGACGTCGGCGGCGACCTACACGTTCGCGACGGGTATGGCCGACGGCACGTACAGCAACGTCGTCGACGGCGGCAGGACGACGGTGACCGTCTCCGGCGGCAACGCGTCCCTCACCGTTCCGGCGAAGAGCGCAATCGCCTTCTACAACGCGTCCTACACCTGCACGGCGGGCTGCGGGGACGCGGGCGGCAGCTCCGGTGACACGGTCAGTGCCACCTTCGACGAGTACGCCTCCACGACGCCCGGCACCGACGTGTACGTGAGCGGCTCGATCCCCGCCCTGGGCGGCTGGGACACCTCGAAGGCGATCGAACTGTCCTCGGCCGGCTACCCGGTCTGGTCCGGTGAGGTGAGCGTCCCGGTCAACACGTCCTTCACCTACAAGTACGTGAAGAAGGACGCCTCGGGCAACGTCACCTGGGAGTCGAACGCCAACAGGTCGGCGGCCACCACCACTTCGGCCCTCTCCCTGAACAACTCCTGGAACGTGGCGGACGCGGACGCCACCGACGTCACCTTCAACGAGAACGCCACGACCGACTGGGGCACCAACGTCTACGTCGTGGGCTCCGTCCCGTCCCTCGGCTCCTGGAACACCAGCGACGCGATCCCGCTGTCGTCGGCCGCGTACCCGACGTGGAGCAAGCTGGTGATCGTCCCGAAGAACACGACCTTCACCTACAAGTACCTCAAGAAGGACGGCTCCGGGAACGTGACCTGGGAGTCCGGCACGAACCGCTCGTACACGACGGGCAGTTCGTCCGGATACACCACCGGCGACACCTGGCAGTAGCAGCCCCCAGAGCCGCAGGGGCCCCGGCCCCTGCGGCTCTTTCCCCTGCCCGGCTTCCGTGCCCGCAACAAAAGCCGAGGGCCCGCCGCACCGGTGCGGCGGGCCCTCGGCCGGTGTCACTCCGCGGTGGTCCACCAGACGGTCGTGTCGGCCGGGACCTTCGTCTCGTCGCCGGTCTCGGTCACCTCGCCGCTGGCCAGCAGCACCCGGCCGTACGCCGGGGTCGTCACCGACTCCCCCGAGGTGTTGGCGACGCAGACGAACTCACCGCGCCGGAAGGCGAGGACGCCCTCGGGGGCGCGCAGCCACTCCACGGCCTCGCCCGCGCCCAGGTCGGGCTGCGTCCGGCGGGCGGCCAGCGCGGCACGGTACAGCTCCAGCGTCGAGCCGGGCACACCCGTCTGCGCCTCCACGCTCAGCTCGCCCCAGCCGGCCGGCTGGGGCAGCCAGCTGCCTCCGCCGCCGAAACCGTACGAGGAGCCCTCGCGGGTCCACGGGATCGGGACGCGGCAGCCGTCGCGGAAGCCGTCCTGCCCGGCGCCGCGGAAGTACGCCGGGTCCTGGCGCACCTCGTCCGGCAGGTCGACGACGTCCGGCAGGCCCAGCTCCTCGCCCTGGTAGATGTACGCCGAGCCGGGCAGGGCCAGCATCAGCAGCGTGGCCGCCCGCGCCCTGCGCAGGCCCAGTGCGCGGTCGCCGGCCGTGCGGATCTGGGTGCCGAGGCCGGGCGGGTTGGCGAAGCGGGTGGCGTGCCGCGTGACGTCGTGGTTGGACAGGACCCAGGTGGCCGGGGCGCCGACCGGGCGCATCGCCTCCAGGGTGCGGTCGATGACCGTGCGCAGTTCCTTCGCGTCCCACTCCGTCGACAGGTACTGGAAGTTGAAGGCCTGGTGCAGTTCGTCCGGGCGGACGTAGAGGGCGGTGCGCTCGACGGTCGGCGTCCAGGCCTCGGCCACGAAGATGCGCTCGCCCGAGTACTCGTCCAGGATCCGGCGCCACTGCCGGTAGACCTCGTGCACGCCGTCCTGGTCGAAGAACGGCATGACATCGTTGCCCAGCAGCTTGAGCTGGTCGTGCGAGCCGAGGTCGGGCAGCCCGTCGGCCTTCACCAGGCCGTGGGCCACGTCGATGCGGAAGCCGTCGACGCCCATGTCCAGCCAGAACCGCAGGATCGAGCGGAACTCGTCGCCGACGGCCGGGTGCTCCCAGTTGAAGTCGGGCTGCTCGGGGGCGAACAGGTGCAGGTACCACTCGCCGGGGGTGCCGTCCGGCTCGGTCACCCGGGTCCAGGCCGGACCGCCGAAGATGGACTCCCAGTCGTTGGGGGGGAGTTCACCGTCCTTCCCCTTGCCGGGGCGGAAGTGGTAGCGCTCGCGCAGCGGGGAGCCGGGGCCCTCGGCGAGGGCGCGCCTGAACCACTCGTGCTGGTCGGAGGAATGGTTCGGGACGAGGTCGACGATGATCCTGAGTCCCAGCTCATGGGCGTCGCGGATCAGCGCGTCGGCGTCCAGGAGGTTGCCGAACATGGGGTCGACGGCACGGTAGTCCGCGACGTCGTAGCCCGCGTCGGCCTGCGGGGAGGCGTAGAAGGGGCTGAGCCACACGGCGTCCACGCCGAGGTCGCGCAGGTACGGCAGGCGGGAGCGTACGCCTTGCAGGTCGCCCATGCCGTCGCCGTTGCTGTCGGCGAAGCTGCGCGGATAGACCTGGTAGATGACCGCGTCCCGCCACCAGTCGCGGCGGCGGTCGGCGACGGCGGCAAAGGCGGCGTGGGGGGCCGGTGCGGCGGAGTGCTGCTGGCTCATGGCGTCCTTGATTACTGAGGGAGTTCGGGTCATGGGCGCGTGGGTGGTGCGGCGGCGGAGGCGGACCGGGGAAGGGTGCGAGGCGGCCGCGGTGACAGCGGGGTCGGATGGGCACCGCGGCCGCCTACCCGCGCGCACCCGGCGCGCGGGAGCCTCGGTCGAAGGGCCGTCAGCCCTTGGTGCCGCCGGCGGTCAGGCCGGTGACGAGGTTCTTCTGCACGAGGTAGAAGAACACCGACACGGGTATCGCGATCAGCACCGCGGTGGCGGCCATGTAGTTCCACTGTGCGTCGTGCTCGCTGACGAAGGTCTGCAGACCGACGGCGAAGGTGTACTTGGAGTCGTCCAGCATGAAGGTCGTCGCGAAGGCGACCTCGCCGACGGCGGTGATGAAGTTGTAGAAGGCTGCGACGGCCAGGCCCGGCCGGGCCAGCGGCAGGATCAGCCGGAAGAAGGTGCCGAACGGGCTGAGCCCGTCGACGCGTCCGGCCTCGTCGATCTCGAAGGGGATGGTGTCGAAGTAGCCCTTGAGCAGCCAGGCGCTGTACGGCACGGCCGTGGTGCAGTTGATGATGATCAGCGCCCAGTAGGTGTCGATGAGGTCGAGCCGGCTGAAGATCTCGTACATCGGCACGATCAGGATGGCGATCGGGAAGGCCTGGGTGAGCAGCAGCACCCACATCAGCTGCTTGTAGCCGGGAAAGCGCATGCGGGAGACCGCGTAACCGGTGGTGGCTGCGACCAGGACACCGATCAGGGTGGTGCCGAGAGCCACGATCATCGTCGACTTGAACCAGTCGAAGAAGCCGGTGTGCTCCAGCACGAAGCTGTAGTTGGAGAAGCCGGCCTTGGCCGCGATCCTGCCCGGGTGCAGGTAGTCGTCCTTGTCGGGGCCGAGCGACAGGTAGATCAGCCAGGCCACCGGGGCGAGTGCGATCAGGCTTGCGACGGCGAGGCCGCCGTGCAGCAGTGCGGCGCCGAGCGGGCCGCGTTCGCCGCGCCGGCGCACGCGCCGCAGGGGCTGTGCTGCGGGGGCGGGCCCGGCCTCGGTCTTTTCCAGGGTCGTGGTGCTCATGGCGGCGGCTCCTGCGGCGTCAGACGGCGAGCTGGTCATTGCGCTTCAGCCAGCGGAAGTAGAAGGAGGTGAAGACGGTGATGATGGACAGCAGCAGTACGCCGTACGCGGCGGACTGGGCGAAGTCGCGCGGCTGCTGTCCGAAGCCCAGGAAGTAGGCCCAGGTGACGAGGATCTGCGCGTCGGGGGCGCTGGTCGGGCCGAACAGCAGGAAGATGATGGCGAACTGGTTGAAGGTCCAGATGATGCCGAGCAGGACGACGGTGGAGCTGACCGAGCGCAGACCGGGCAGGGTGACGTGCCGGAAGCGCTGCCAGGCGCTCGCGCCGTCCATCTCGGCGGCCTCGTAGAGCGAGGAGTCGATGGACTGCAGGCCGCCGAGCAGCGAGAGCATCATGAACGGCACACCGCACCAGGTGTTGACCATGATCGCGGCGAACCGCTGCCAGAAGGTGTCCTCCAGCCACTGCGGCTGGGGCACGTGGACGGCGTGCAGGATCTGGTTGATCACTCCGGAGTCGGAGAGCATGATCCGCCAGGAGAAGACGGTGACGAAGGTCGGCACCGCCCAGGGCAGGACCAGCAGCACGCGGTAGAAGGTGCGGCCGCGCAGCTTCTCGTTGAGCATGAGCGCGAGGCCCAGGCCGATGGTGTAGTGCAGGGCCACACAGGCGGCCGTCCAGACGACGGTCCACAGGAAGTGCGACCAGAACCGGTCGTACGACAGCGGGCCGAACAGGATGTCCTTGTAGTTGTCGAGCCCGATGAACTTGTAGGTCGCCGGGATGTGGTTGACGCCGATCGTGCGCGCCGAGTTGAGGCTGTTGGCGTCGGTGAGGGTCAGGTACACACCGCGGAGCAGCGGGTAGCCCACGATCACGGCGAGCACGACGACCACCGGAGCGATCATCGCGTAGGCGTACCAGTACTTCTGGTAGCCGTTCTTGACGCGCTGCCCCAGCCCGGGCCGAGGCGCGCGGTCACCGCGGCGCTTGCCGGTCGCGCGGTCGATGGCGACTGTCATGGTTCGACACCTTCAAAGGATCAAGAAGTTGGGCTGGGCACAGGGCGGTGGCCGCCGGATCCTTCCCCTCCTTCGAGAGGATCCGGCGGCCACCCGGGCGTCACTTGCTGAAGTCGGGCACCAGCTTCGCGATGGCGGCCTGGGCGTTGCTCAGGCCCTGGTCCAGCGACTCCTTGCCGCCGGCGATCTTCGGCAGCTCGGTGTCGAGCGGACCCCACAGGGAGCTGTACTCGGGCAGCGCCGGGCGGGGCTGGGCGGCGGGCAGCACGGACTGGTAGCCGGCAATGCCCGGGTCGGCCTTGACCTGCGCCGTGTAGGCGTCCGAGCGGGTCGGCAGGGTGGAGTTCTTCAGGGCGATGGTCTCCTGGGAGGAGGCCGAGGTCATGAACTTCACGAACTTCAGCGCCGCCTGCTGGTGGGCCTTGTCCGAGCCGGCGTACACCGCGAGGTTGTGGCCGCCGGTCGGGGCGCCCGCCTTGCCGGTGGAACCGGCCGGGACGGTGGCGATGCCCAGGTTGGACTTGTCCTGGAAGGCGCTGCCCTTGTAGAAGTTCGTGATCTCCCAGGGGCCCTGGATGATCGCGGCGACCTTGCCGTTGACGAACGCGTCCTGGATGTGGGCGTAGGCGTCGGCGGTGGTGTCCGCCTTGTGCAGGCCCTTGCCGGAGAAGGTGCTCAGCCAGGTGGCGTAGGCCTTCTTCGCGGCCGGCGAGTCGACGGTGATCTTCTTGGCCGTCGCGTCGACCGTGTCGGTGCCCTCGCCGTAGAGGAAGGTCTGCGCGTAGTAGGCCTGGGTGGAGCCCCAGTAGCCGTACTGGCCGGTCTTGGCCTGGACCTTGGCGGCGTCGGACTTCAGCTCGTCCCAGGTCCTGGGCGCCTCGGTGATGCCGGCCTTCTTGAACAGGGCCTTGTTGTAGACCAGCGCGAGGGTGTCGGTGACCAGCGGCACGCCGTAGGTCTTGCCCTGGTACTGGGCCTGCTTGATCAGGCTGGGCTGGAACTTGGCCTGGTCGGCGAGGGCCTCGGTGCCGTCGAGCGGCAGGAAGTAGCCCTTCTTCGCGAATGCCGGGGTCCAGCCGACCTCGGAGCGCAGCACGTCCGGGGCTCCCTTGGAGCCGGCCGCGGTGTCGAACTTGTTCTGCGCCTGGTCGAAGGGCACGTTGACGTACTTGACCTTGATGTTCTTGTTGGCGGCCTCGAACTTCTGGACCAGGGCCTTGTACGTCGGCGCCTCGTTCGTGGCGTTGGAGGTGTCCCACCAGGTGATGGTGACCGGGCCGTCCGACTTACCGCTGCCGCTGTCGCTCCCGCTGCCGCAGGCCGTCGCCGCGAGGGCGAGGGACGCCACCAGCGCGGAGGCCGCTATGCCACGCCGCATGAGTTCTCCTTGAGGGTTAAAGCCCGTGATGCAGGGCGGTCCCGTCCGCCGTCCCTGCCGTCTTGCCGACTGCGCCGTTGCGGCCGCCGGGCGACCAGGAACGTAACAGCGTTGTAAGCGTTGCGAAAGACCTTGCAGAAAAAAAGTGCAAGGGAACACGATGGTTACCCTGTCGTTACCGCTCAGCGGTCGACGGAGACTTGTGCAAGACTCTGCAAGCTCTTGCCACCATCCACTTCGAGGGAGCCCGATGAGGCAGCAACCCAGGGCGAGCCGTCCGGCCGCTCGTATCCGGCGTCCCGTCGGTGTGCAAGGCGACGTACGACCGGTACAGTCCAGTGCCGTGACCACACGGCTTGCCGACATCGCTGCGCAGGCGGGGGTGAGCGAAGCGACCGTCAGCCGGGTCCTGAACGGGAAGCCGGGCGTCGCCGACACCACCCGCCAGTCCGTGCTGGCCGCTTTGGACGTGCTGGGCTACGAGCGCCCGGTGCGGCTGCGGCAGCGCAGCGAGGGCCTGGTCGGGCTGATCACCCCCGAGCTGGAGAACCCGATATTCCCGGCCCTGGCCCAGGTCATCGGCCAGGCGCTGACCCGCCAGGGCTACACGCCGGTGCTCGCCACGCAGACCCCGGGCGGGTCGACCGAGGACGAGTTGACCGAGATGCTGGTGGACCGCGGGGTCGCCGGGATCATCTACGTCTCCGGGCTGCACGCGGACACCACTGCGGACATGTCCCGCTACGAACGGCTGCGGGGGCAGGGCGTGCCGTACGTGCTGGTGGACGGGTTCTCGCCGAAGGTGCAGGCGCCGTTCATCTCCCCCGACGACCGGGCCGCGATGACGCTCGCGGTGACCCATCTGGTGTCGCTCGGGCACACCCGGATCGGGCTCGCCCTCGGGCCGAAGCGGTTCGTGCCGGTGCAGCGCAAGATCGAGGGCTTCGTGCGGGCCGTGCAGGACCAGTTGGGGATCACTGCCGAGTCGGTCGAGACCGAGCTGATCCAGCACTCGCTGTACACGCTGGAGGGCGGCCAGGCCGCCGCGACCGCGCTGATCGACCGCGACTGCACGGCCGTGGTGTGCGCCAGCGACATGATGGCGCTCGGTGCCATACGGGCGGCCCGGCAGCGGGGCCTGGAGGTGCCCCGGGACGTGTCGGTGGTCGGCTTCGACGACTCCCCGCTGATCGCCTTCACCGACCCGCCGCTGACCACGGTCCGCAAGCCGGTGCCGGCGATGGGACAGGCCGCGGTGCGCACGTTGCTGGAGGAGATCGGTGGCACGCCCGCGCCGCACAGCGAGTTCGTGTTCATGCCGGAGCTGGTGGTGCGCGGTTCGACCGCTTCCGCACCCCATGTCGTCCGTACGTCGTAGAAGGTGCGTGGCGGACCCGACCTTGGGATGATCGGTCGAAGGAGCCTTGTCTGGCAGACTTGATGCCCATGAGTGACTCGACCGTGACGCAGTCGGAAGGTCGCGAGGAGGTGGCCGTTCCGCGGACCGTCACGGATGAGGACGAGCGGGACGCGCGCGGTTCCGCCGGCCGGCTGCGACGCCCGCGGCGCCCCCGGCTCTGGTTCGAAATCCTTCTGATCGCGGTGAGTTACTGGACGTACTCACTGATTCGCAACGCCGTCCCGGAGCAGAAGGGCAAGGCGCTGCGGAACGCCGACTGGGTGTGGCGCGCCGAGCACCATCTGGGTATCGCCGTCGAGCAGTCCGTCAACCACGGCATGAACTCGATGACTTGGCTGATCATCGGGCTGAACTACTACTACGCCACCCTGCACTTCGTCATCACGATCGGGGTGCTGGTGTGGCTGTACCGGTGGCATCCCGGCCGCTACTCGGCGGCCCGTCTGGTGCTGTTCGCCACGACCGGTGCGGCACTGCTCGGTTACTACCTGTTCCCGCTGGCGCCGCCGCGGCTGATGCGTGGCGGGCACTTCGTGGACACCGTGATGGTCCACCACACCTGGGGCTCGATGGCCTCCGGCGACCTGAAGGACATGTCGAACCAGTACGCCGCGATGCCCTCCATGCACATCGGCTGGTCGCTGTGGTGCGGGCTGACCGTCTTCGCGCTGGCGTCCGTGCCGTGGGTACGCGTGCTGGGCCTGCTCTACCCGGCGGCCACCCTGCTGGTCATCGTGTCCACGGCCAACCATTTCTGGCTGGACGCGGTGGGCGGCGTGCTGTGCCTGGCCTTCGGTTTCACCGTGGCGCGGGTCTGGTTCGGGGCGCTGCCGTACGCCCTGCCGAGGCGGGCGCCGGCCCGGGGAGCCGAGCCGGTGCCTTCGGCTCAGTCCGCGTAGAACAGCTCCTCCACCACCGTGCGGGCCCTGCGGGCGGTGCGGCGGTACGCGTCCAGCATGTCCCCGGCGTGCCCCTCGCCGTGGCCCAGGTAGCGGCCCACGGCGGCCAGCTCGCGGGGCTCGGTGGGGAAGGTGTCCCCGGCCCGGCCGCGCACCAGCATCACCGCGTTGCGCACCCGCGTCGCCAGTACCCAGGCCTCGTCCAGGATCTCCGCCTCCTCGGCGGACAGCAGCCCGGCCGCACGGGAGGCGGCCAGCGCGTCGCGGGTCCGGGTGGTGCGCAGACCGGACTGCTCCCAGCCGTGCCTGAGCTGGAACAGCTGGACGGTCCACTCGACGTCGGACAGCCCGCCCGGACCCAGCTTGGTGTGCAGCTTGGGGTCGGCGCCGCGCGGCAGGCGCTCGGACTCCATCCGGGCCTTCA
Organism: Streptomyces sp. NTD91; assembly: GCF_059510455.1. Taxonomy (NCBI): domain Bacteria; kingdom Bacillati; phylum Actinomycetota; class Actinomycetes; order Kitasatosporales; family Streptomycetaceae; genus Streptomyces; species Streptomyces sp. NTD91. Next base: position 31,602 of record NZ_JCAJZW010000046.1, on the reverse strand, counting down.
GCCGGCGGATCTCGCGCACGGAGTCCTCGCCGAGGCCGCCCCGCGGATAGCGCAGGGGGTCGATCAGCTCGATGAAACGACGGCCCAGTTCCTCGTCCCCGGCGACCGGCTCGGCCCGCAGCAGCGCCTGGGACTCCCAGACCAGGGACCAGCGGCGGTAGTACGCCTCGTACGACTTCAGGGTGCGCACCAGCGGGCCCGACTTGCCCTCCGGGCGCAGGTCGGCGTCGATGAGCAGCGGCGGGTCGGCGCTGGGCAGCGCCAGCAGGCGGCGCATCTCGGCGACGACCTTGTTCGCGGCGGCGGACGCCTCGTGCTCGTCCACGCCGTCCTGCGGCTCGTGCACGAAGACGACATCCGCGTCCGAGCCGTAGCCCAGCTCGTGACCGCCGAACCGGCCCATCCCTATGATCGCGAACCGGGTGGGCAGCGTGTCGCCCCAGCCGTCGCGGACCACCGCGCGCAGGGTGCCCGCGAGGGTGGCGGCGGTGAGGTCGGAGACGGCCGCTCCGACCCGGTCCACCAGGGCGCCCTGGTCGGCCTCGGCGGGGCTCGTCTCGGTGCCGTAGGAACCGACGATGTCGCCGGCGGCCGTGCGGAACAGCTCGCGCCGGCGGACGCCGCGAGCGGCGGTGACGCCCTGCTCGGCGTTCTCCGCGCGGCCGACGGCGGCCAGGATCTCCTGCTCCAGGGCGGCGCGCCCGCGCGATGCGAGGCCGCCGCCGTCGCCGTCGCCGAGCAGGGCCACCGCCTCGGGGGCGCGCATGAGCAGGTCGGGGGCGAGACGCCCCGCCGACAGCACGCGGGCCAGGTTCTCGGCCGCGGCGCCCTCGTCCCGCAGCAGGCGCAGGTACCAGGGGGTCTTGCCGAGCGCGTCGGAGACCTTGCGGAAGTTCAGCAGACCCGCGTCCGGGTCCGCCGAGTCCGCGAACCAGCCGAGGAGGACCGGGAGCAGGGTGCGCTGGATCGCCGCCTTGCGGGTCACGCCGGAGGCCAGGGCCTCCAGGTGGCGCAGGGCGGCCGCCGGGTCCGCGTAGCCGAGGGCGACCAGGCGCTCGCGGGCCGCCTCGGGGCTCAGGCGGGCCTCGCCCGGGGCGAGCTGGGCCACCGCGTCGAGGAGCGGCCGGTAGAAGAGCTTCTCGTGCAGCCTGCGTACGACCCCCGTGTGCCGCTTCCACTCGCGGTTCAGCTCGGCCACCGGGTCCGTGCGCAGGCCCAGTGAGCGGCCCAGGCGCCGCTGGTCCTCCTCCGCCACGGGCACGAGGTGGGTGCGGCGCAGGCGGTAGAGCTGGATGCGGTGCTCCATCGAGCGCAGGAAGCGGTACGCCTCGTCCAGGCGGGCGGCGTCGTCGCGGCCCACGTAGCCTCCGGCGGCCAGCGCCTTGAGGGCGTCGAGGGTGGTGCCGCTGCGCAGGGCGGGGTCGGTGCGGCCGTGCACCAACTGCAGGAGCTGCACGGCGAATTCGACGTCACGCAGGCCGCCGGGGCCCAGTTTCAGTTCGCGTTCGATCTCGGCGGCGGGGATGTTCTCGACGACGCGGCGGCGCATCTTCTGCACGTCGGCCACGAAGTTCTCGCGCTCGGCCGCCTTCCAGACCAGCGGTTCCAGCGCGTCCACGTAGGCCTGGCCGAGGTCGGCGTCCCCCGCCACCGGGCGGGCCTTGAGGAGGGCCTGGAACTCCCAGGTCTTCGCCCAGCGCTGGTAGTAGGCGAGGTGGGAGGAGAGGGTGCGGACCAGGGGGCCGTTGCGGCCCTCGGGGCGGAGGTTGGCGTCCACCGGCCAGATGGAGCCCTCCACGGTGGTCTCGGAGCAGATCCGCATGAGGTGGGAGGCGAGGCGGGTGGCGGAGGTGAGGGCCTTGCTCTCGGGGGTGCCCTCGGCCGCCTCGGCCACGAAGATCACGTCCACGTCGGAGACGTAGTTCAGCTCGTGGCCGCCGCACTTGCCCATCGCGATCACCGCGAGGCGGCAGGCCGCGGCATCCTCCGGGGCCTGCGCCCGGGCGAGGGAGAGCGCCGCGCGCAGGGTGGCGGTGGCGAGGTCGGCGAGTTCGGCGGCCGTCTCGGCGACGCCGGTGGTGCCGCACACGTCGCGGGCGGCGATGGAGAGCAGGCAACGGCGGTAGGCGACGCGGAGGGTGACGGGGTCGGCGGCCTCGGCCAGGCCGCGCTCGAACTCGGCGACGCCCGGGTGCAGGTCCTGCGGTTCGTAGGTGACCAGGGCGTGCCAGTCGGCCGGGTGGCGGGCCAGGTGGTCGGCGAGGGCGGCGGACGCGCCGAGGACGCCGAGGAGGCGGTCGCGCAGGGGCTTGGCCGCGATGAGGGTGTCCAGCAGTTCCCGGTGGGCCGTAGAGCTCGCCTGGGCCTCCAGGAGGCGGACCAGGCCGTGCAGGGCGAGGTCGGGGTCGGCGGTGGCGCCGAGGGCTTCCAGGAGGACGGGGTCGTTGCGGACGGGGGCGAGTTCCGGACCGTCGAGGAGGCGCTCCGCCGCGGAGGGGTCGGTGAAGCCGTGTCGGAGCAGGCGGGTGAAGGTGGTGCTTCTGCGCCCCGGCGTCATGTCCGCGGCCTCCCCTCGATGCGGTCGTCCTGGCCAGAGCCTAGCCGGAGGGGGGCCGGGGGGCTTGGGGGGCGGCACGTCCCCCGTCCGCCGTGCGCGGTCGCGGCACCGTCGGGCCCAGCAGGTCGCGCAGGGCTTGCGCCGCCTTCGGCGCCGCGTCGCCGCAGCAGTTGTTGAACAGGGCGTGGACCTCCGCGGTGGCCGCTGCCAGGGATCGGATGCGGGGGAGCCACTCGGTGAGTTCCGGGGTGGTGTAGGTGTGCCGGAAGCGGTCCTCCTTGCTGCCGGTGCCCCAGTGCGGGCTGCAGCCGTGGAAGCGGACCAGGGCCAGGCGGGGTGTGGTGACGGGGGCCGCCGGGGGGAGGCCGGGGGCGTCCACGGCCACGGCTGTGGCGTCGAGGTCCCGCAGGAGGGCGGCCGTACGGTCGCTGCGCCACCAGGCGCGGTTGCGGAACTCCACGGCGAAGGGCCAGTCCCGGGCACGTTCCCTGGCGGCGCGGATGAAGGCCTCGGCCTCCGGGCCGGGGGCGAGGCCCGGCGGGTACTGGAAGAGGAGGGTGCCGAGGCGGCCGGCGTCGCGGAGGGGGGTCATGGCCTCGGCGTAGCGGGTCCAGACCTCCCCGAGGAGGCCCTCGTCGCGGGGGCGGTCGCGTAAGTCCCGGGGCAGGGCGGCGGGGCGGGTGGGGTGGCCGGTGAGGAGGGAGAAGGCCTTGACGTCGAAGCGGAAGCCCGGTGGGGTGCGGTCCGCCCAGAGGCGCGTGGTGCGGGGCCCGGGGAGGGCGTAGTACGGGGAGTCGGCCTCCACGACGGGGAAGCGGGCCGCGTAGTGGCGCAGGCGGCCTTCCGGGCCGCGGTGGCCGGGCGGGTACCAGCCGCTCGTCAGGAGTGCGCGGTCGGTCCAGCCGCAGGTGCCCACGAGGATCCTCGCTGTCATGGGAGCGGGAGTACCCGGCGTCCGTCCGCTCCTCACCGGCGACGTCGACCTGCCTGTGCACGGTGACCACCGTGCGCGAGAGCGTCGCATGCCCGTCCCGCTGCCCCGACGGCAGCCGCATCGCCTCCAAGGAGCGGGTCCCGCCACGGCGCCGGCCTGCACCGGGTCCCGGCGGACGGTCCAAGAAGGCCCCGGCGGATCGCGCCGGCCGCGGTCCCACCGGCGTACCCGTGCCCGAGCGCGCACTTCAGCGGGACTCAGGAGACGGCGGCGTCGTCCACGGTCTCCCGGATCTCCAGGACGGTGTCGGCTCCGGTGATCGCGAGCAACCGCTGAAGCTGCGGTGTCGGCGCGGCCACCCGCAGGGTGCCCGTCTGGTGGGTGAGGATCAGCAGATTGAGAAGCGACGAGTCCGCGAAGACAATGCCGGAGGCGTCCAGGACCACCTTCGGATGGTTCCTGACGGCGGCTTCCAGTGCGTCCGCCAGGGGCGGCACCGACTGCATGTCGTAGGAGCCGCGAGCGACGACGACCCAGGCACCGCGCCACGCGTACTGGGTCGACGCAGCTCCCGGGTCGGACCGGCCGGCCAGGTCCGAGCCGTGCTTCCCGCCTGTGTTGCTCATGAGCCTTGGCATGACGGCCTCGTCCCAGGACACCTTCGGGCTCCTTCCATGGCTCTTCATCACGGGAAGATGTCAGCGAATACCTGAAATCTATGTCATGTATCTAGGTTCCTGCAATGGCGTCCCCTAAAATGCAGGGCATGGTTGGAGTGCCCGAACCTCACACCGGATGGACGTTCATCACCAACCACGCGCGCGTACTGGCAGCCATCGCCGACAACCCGAACGTCCGGATCCGCGACATCGCTGCCCGCTGCAGACTCACGGAGCGTGCCGTCCAGCGCATCATCTCCGATCTCGAGCAGGACGGTTACCTCTCCCACACCCGGGACGGGCGCACGAACACCTACCGCATCGAGCCGGACAAGGTGCTGCGCCATCCGGCGGAGGCCGGCCTCTCCGTGGCCTCCCTGCTCTCCCTGCTCGTGCGGGACGAGACCGAGCGCTTCAAGAAGCCGGTCGCCCCTTGAGGCGCGTCCGGCGAGCGCCGACGGCTCGAAGCGGTGGCCCGCAGAGGGCCCGGAGCGTACGAGAGGCGGCGGGGCCACCGGTCCGCGACCGCCGGCCCCGCCGCCTCTTCGACGGAAAACCTGTCCTGACCCGCGCCTACAGCACCGGCAGGTTCTTCTTCAGCTCGAACGCCGTGACCTCCGAGCGGTACTCCTCCCATTCCTGGCGCTTGTTGCGCAGGAAGAAGTCGAAGACGTGTTCGCCGAGGGTCTCGGCGACCAGGTCGCTGCCCTCCATGAGGGTCAGCGCCTCGCCGAGGTTCTGCGGGAGCGGCTCGATGCCCATCGCGCGGCGCTCGGCGTTGGACAGGGCCCAGACGTCGTCCTCGGCGCCCGGCGGGAGCTCGTAGCCCTCCTCGATGCCCTTCAGGCCGGCGGCCAGGAGGACGGCGTAGGCCAGGTAGGGATTCGCGCCCGAGTCCAGGGAGCGGACCTCCACGCGCGCGGAGCCGGTCTTGCCGGGCTTGTACATCGGGACGCGGACCAGGGCGCTGCGGTTGTTGTGGCCCCAGCAGATGTACGACGGGGCCTCGCCGCCCGCGCCGGCCGTGCGCTCGGAGCCGCCCCAGATGCGCTTGTAGGAGTTCACCCACTGGTTGGTGACCGCGGAGATCTCCGCCGCGTGCCGCAGCAGACCCGCGATGAAGGAGCGGCCGACCTTGGAGAGCTGGTACTCGGCGCCCGATTCGTAGAACGCGTTGCGGTCGCCCTCGAAGAGGGACAGGTGGGTGTGCATGCCGGAGCCGGGGTGCTCGGAGAAGGGCTTCGGCATGAAGGTCGCCTGCACCCCCTGCTCGAGCGCGACCTGCTTCATGACCAGGCGGAACGTCATGATGTTGTCGGCCGTGGACAGGGCGTCGGCGTAGCGCAGGTCGATCTCCTGCTGGCCGGGCGCGCCCTCGTGGTGGGAGAACTCCACCGAGATGCCCATCGACTCCAGCATGGTGATCGCCTGGCGGCGGAAGTCCATCCCGACGTTGGTCGGGGTGTGGTCGAAGTAGCCCGAGTTGTCCGCCGGGGTGGGGCGGGAGCCGTCCAGCGGCTTGTCCTTCAGCAGGAAGAACTCGATCTCGGGGTGGGTGTAGAAGGTGAAGCCCAGGTCGGAGGTGCGGGCCAGGGCGCGCTTCAGCACGTACCGGGGGTCGGCGAAGGACGGGGAGCCGTCCGGCATGAGGATGTCGCAGAACATGCGGGCGGTGCCGGGAGTCTCCGCGCGCCAGGGCAGGACCTGGAAGGTGGACGGGTCCGGCTTGGCGATCATGTCGGACTCGTAGACCCGGGCGAAGCCCTCGATGGCCGAGCCGTCGAAGCCGATGCCCTCGTCGAAGGCCTGCTCCAGCTCGGCGGGGGCCACGGCGACGGACTTCAGGAAGCCCAGCACGTCCGTGAACCACAGGCGTACGAACCGGATGTCGCGCTCCTCCAACGTCCGGAGCACGAACTCCTGCTGCTTGTCCATCTTCCGATTCCCCATCCTTGCTGGTCAGGCCGCCTGTCCTCGGTCCCTCGGGAGGCGGTCGGCTCCTGAGCATCCCACCACAACACCGTTTCGTGCGCGTTGCGGACCTTGATCGCGGACGCGTCCTCGGCCTGAACGCCTCTCGTACGGCGGATGTACTGCCGTGTCGCCCATCTTGCCTGCTCGGACCGACATCCGTAATGGGCGATCCGCATCCGGCACGAGCAGTCCGGTTCGCGGAGTGAGGGATACCACGCCCGTTTAATTTGCATCGAGGATGCAACTTTTCTTAGCGTACTGATCAGTCGAGTAGCAAGGAGTTCCGATGCTGACCGAGCAGTCCGCAGCCACCGTCCGCGCCACCCTTCCCGCCGTCGGCGCGGCCATCGGCGACATCACCGAGCGCTTCTACGCCCGGCTCTTCGCCGCCCACCCCGACCTGCTGCGGAACCTGTTCAATCGCGGCAACCAGGCCTCCGGCGCCCAGAAGCAGGCCCTCGCCGGTTCGATCGCCGCGTTCGCCACGCACCTGCTGGAACACCCCGACCAGCGGCCCGACGCGATGCTCGGCCGCATCGCCCACAAGCACGCCTCCCTGGGCGTGGCCCCCGAGCACTACCCGATCGTCCACGAGCACCTCTTCGCCGCCATCGCCGAGGTCCTCGGCGACGCCGTCACCCCCGAGGTCGCCGCCGCCTGGACCGACGTCTACTGGCTGATGGCGAACGCGCTCATGGCGATCGAGAAGCGGCTGTACGAGGAGAGCGGCAGCTCCGGGAGCCGGCCCTGGGAGGTCGTGGAGCGCGTCCAGGAGACCGCGGACGTGGTCACGTTCCGGCTGCGCCCGGCCGACGGCGGCCCGGTCCGCGACTTCCGCGCCGGACAGTACGTCTCCGTCCAGGTCGAGCTGCCCGACGGCGCCCGCCAGATCCGGCAGTACAGCCTGTCCGGCGCACCCGGCGAGACGCTCCGCCAGTTCAGCGTCAAGCGCTTGCAGGGTGACGACGCCACCCCCGACGGCGAGGTCTCGAACCACCTCCACGCGCACGTGCGGGCCGGCGACGTCCTGGACCTGTCCGAGCCGTACGGCGACCTCGTCCTGGACGCCGACGCCGAAACGCCCCTGCTGCTGGCCTCGGCCGGCATCGGTGTGACCCCGATGGTCGCGATGCTGGCCGACCTCGCGGCGAGCGGCCACGCCTCTGCGGTCACCGTGGTCCACGGCGACCGCTCCCCCGCCGACCACGCCCTGCGCACCGACCACGAGACGTACGCCGGAAAGCTCGCCGAGGCGTCCGTGCACTTCTTCTACGAACAGGACGCCGAGCCGGGCACCCGCACCGGCCTCGTCGACCTCGCCGACATCGCCGTACCGGCCGGCACGCGCGCGTACCTGTGCGGACCGCTGGCGTTCATGCGCGCGGTGCGCGGCCAGCTGATCGAGAGGGGTGTGGCCCCGGCCGACATCCACTACGAGGTGTTCGGCCCGGACCTGTGGCTGGCCCGGCAGGGCAGCTGACCGGTCGGCCGGTCGGGTCGCGCCCGCCGGCCACCTCGGTCACCTTGTTCATGCGCGGTGACCGCCCGTCGACCAGGGCCCGGTGGTCGGCGCCACGGCCGTACGGCCACGGGGCCGCGCCGACCGGCAGCAGCCCGGCGTGAGCGGCGAAGGACTGCACCAGCCCGCTGTCAGCAGGCAGCGTGCGCGGACGGGATCCAGCGGGCGGCGTCCGCCCACCCATCTCGTGGTCCGTGGGGTGCGGGGCCGGCTGGGCGACCGTGTGGACGACGTCGGCCGGGTCCTTCATGCCGAACGCGACGCTCGTGCACCGGTTGCCGGACGTGTCCTTGGAGAGGGCCCCGATCACGCCGCGGCAGCCCCTGCTCCGCTCGACCAGCGCGGTCAGGTCCGGACCGACCATGCCGGAACCCGCGCAGTGCGGGCCGCCCGACCGTGTGACCTCGGTGCAGCCGCCGACGTGTGCGGGGAACGCCTGGCCCCCGGTGCCCGTCCCCGTCGCCGCCGAGGGCGACCTCGCCAAGGGTGTCGGCCCGCTCGGCGGGTACGGCCGACGCGCGCCCCGCCGTTGCGGCCGCCGTCTCGTGCCGCGTGCGGTGCGCCGCACGCGGCCGGGAGGCCGCCCCCGTCCCCGCCTCCACGGCCACGGCCACGGCGCCGGCGACGGCCGTCGCCATCGGTCCCCGGCGTCGCGGTCGCCGTGCGGCGGCCCCGGGTCCAGCCGCGACCGGCTGGTGCGCCCCCGGCTCTTCTCGAACCCCCCGACGAACTCGTTCCACCGTTCGTCGCCCGTCCCCCGGTTCCCCTCCCACGCGCGCACCCCGACCCCGTCGATGAACGCGATGCGCCGGGAACCGTCAACCGCCCTGCGGCCCCCGGGAGATGCCCAGCAGCAGCGGTCCCGTCGGGGCGGTGACGATGTCCGACACGGTGACCGGGTCCAGCGCCGCGTAGAACGCCTCCTGGGCCCGGCGCAGCGCACCCCGCAGGCGGCAGCCGGCGCTCAGGGGGCAGGGGGCCGTACCCGCCGTGCCCTCGCAGTCGACGACGTCCCCCTCGCCCTCGAAGGTGCGGACCACGGCGCCGACCGAGGCCGTGCGGCCCTTCTCGGTCAGCGCCAGACCGCCGCGCCTGCCGCGCCTGGTGTCGACCAGACCCAGGTGCTGGAGTTCGGCGACGACCTTCGCGGCGTGCGTATAGGGCACGTCCATGTCCTCGGCGACCTGGCGGGTGGTGGGCGTCGGGGCGTCGCCGGCCACGGCCAGTCGCATCAGGACGCGCAGGGCCAGGTCGGTGGAGCGCAGGAGCCGCATACCACGAGCCTAGGTAATGCGCATCCTTCGTTCAAATTTTCTCCCGGTCACTCTTTGCTTGCGTCCTGTCTGCGGAAGTGGGCTCCTTCCCCACTACGATCAGCGGGCCCCACCCTTCCCGTTGCCGTCTCTTTCCCCAGAAGGACACCTCATGGGTTCCGCCAAGAACACCGACGCGACGCGCAAGGCGCGCATCGAGGAGATGCGTCGCGCCGAGCGTGCGCGCGAGCGCCGCAACCGCGTGGTCACCATCGCCGCGAGCGTGGTGGTCGTCGCCGGCCTCGTCGTCGGCGGTGTGGTCCTCGTGAACTCCCAGTCCGGGAAGAAGAAGGACACCGTGAGCGACTCCAAGCCCGCCGGGAGTTCCGGGGACGCCGGGCACTGGATCACCGGCAAGGACGGGGTGAAGACCTGGTCCGGCAAACTGACCCGGACGCACGTGCAGACCAAGGTGTCGTACCCGATGCACCCGCCCGTCGGCGGCAACCACAACCCGGTCTGGGCGACCTGCGACGGCACCGTCTACACCAAGCCGCTGCAGGACGAGAACGCCGTGCACTCGTTGGAGCACGGCGCGGTCTGGGTGACGTACACCAGCAAGGCGCGCAAGGCGGACGTCGACGCGCTCGCGGCGAAGGTGAAGAAGACGCCGTACTCGCTGATGAGTCCGTACGAGAACCAGGCGGCGCCGCTGATCCTGTCGGCGTGGGGCCACCAGGTGACCGTCAGGAGTGCGTCGGACCCCGAGGTGGACAAGTTCTTCGCCGCCTACGTCCAGGGCCCGCAGACCCCGGAGCCGGGCGCCGCCTGCACCAGCGGGGCGATGTAGTGAGGCGGCGGCACGTCGGCTGGATCGCCGGAGCCGCGGCGGCGGTGCTCGTCGCGGCCGGCGCCGTCACCTATGCGGTCGCCGAGGACCTGGGCGGCTCGGCCCCGAAGGTGCCGGGCGCGGAGTCGGCGGACGCCGGGTTCGCCCGGGACATGGCCGTGCACCACCAGCAGGCCGTGGAGATGTCGTACATCGTCCGGGACCGCACGAGGAATCCCGAGGTGCGGCGGCTGGCCTACGACATCGCGCAGACGCAGGCCAACCAGCGCGGCATGCTGCTGGGCTGGCTGGACCTGTGGGGCCTGCCGAAGGTGTCGGCGAAGCCGCCGATGGCCTGGATGGGCATGGGCGGCATGCCCGAGCGCGGGGACGGCTCACTGATGCCGGGCATGGCGACGAACACGGAGCTGAACAGGCTCCGGTCGCTGGACGGCAAGCAGGCAGAGGTCCTCTACCTCCGGTTGATGACGGATCACCACAAGGGCGGGATCCACATGGCCGAGGGGTGTGTCCGGAAATGCACCGTCGGCGTGGAGAAGCGGCTGGCGCAGGGCATGGTCGACGCACAGCAGTCGGAGCTTCAGGTGATGGCGCAGATGCTCAAGGAGCGGGGCTCCGCGCCGCGTTCGTGAAAGCGGGACAGCGGTTTCGTAATCGACCCGTGAGGACAAAAAGGGCCAAATCACTGTACCTGACGGTTACTTGAGCTTCTCTTGACCATTCCCTTCCCCTGACATGAACGGTTCATCGAAAGAGTGACCCCCATCGTGTGATCCATACGGTCGGCCGAACCGCCGCGGGCCGGCACGCGGACGCATGACGCACCAGCCACTACATGCATGCGAACCGCATCGCAGGGGGTTCTATGAGATCCAACCGCGCCAAGCTGCGCGCCGTGAGCATGGCAGCGACACTGCCCATGGTCGCCGGCGCGCTGGCGCTGGGCATACCCGCGGCACACGCCGCGGACAGCCCCGCCCGTGAGGCACTGAAGGGCACCAAGCCGCTGTGGGCCACGGCCAGGGCGGACAAGGGCGCGACGTCCGACAGCGCCAAGGTGAACGCCCGGGTCTACCTGGCCGGCAAGGACGCGGCGGGCCTCGCCGCCTACGCCAAGGCCGTGTCCGACCCCAGCTCACCGCTGTACGGCAAGTACCTGAGCGCCAAGAAGGCGCAGGCCGCCTTCGGGGCCACCAAGGCCCAGGTGGCCGCCGTCAAGTCCTGGCTGACGTCGGCCGGTCTTGAGGTCACCGAGGTCACCCAGCACTACGTCGCCGTCTCCGGTGACGTGGCCGCCGCGGAGAAGGCGTTCGGCACCCAGCTGCACAACTACGCGAAGGGCTCGGCGACTTACCGCGCCCCCGCGCAGACGGCCACCGTCCCGGAAAGCCTGAAGGGCGCCGTCCTGACCGTCACCGGTCTGGACAGCGCTCCGCACAAGGCGAACCACGACGACCAGCTGCCGCCGCCGGACGCCGTGTTCAAGAACGCCGGGCCGTTCTCCTCGTACTACGGCTCGAACATCGCGAGCACGCTTCCGGACGCGTACGGCCAGAAGATCCCGTACGCCATCAAGGGCTACACCGGCAAGCAGCTGCGCGCCGCCTACGGCGCCGGCGCCTACACCGGCAAGGGTGTCCGCGTCGCCATCACGGACGCGTACGCCTCCCCGACGATCGCCTACGACGCCGGCACGTACGCGGTGAAGAACGGCGACGCGGCCTGGAAGACCAGCCAGCTGCACCAGGCGCTGCCGAAGAACTACACCAAGACCAAGGAGTGCGGCGCGGCCGGCTGGTACGGCGAGGAGACCCTCGACGTCGAGGCCGTGCACGCCGTCGCCCCGCACGCCGACGTCACGTACGTCGGCGCGGCCTCCTGCTACGACGACGACCTGCTGGACTCGCTCAGCAAGGTCGTCGACAACCACCTGGCGGACATCGTCTCCAACTCCTGGGGCGACATCGAGGCCAGCCAGACCCCGGACCTCGCGGCCGCCTACGACCAGGTCTTCCAGCTGGGCGCGGTGCAGGGCATCGGCTTCTACTTCTCCTCCGGTGACAACGGCGACGAGGTCGCCCACACCGGTACGAAGCAGGTCGACACCCCGGCCAACTCCGCCTGGGTGACGGCGGTCGGCGGTACGTCCCTGGCCGTGGGCAAGGGGAACACGTACGAGTGGGAGACCGGCTGGGGCACCGAGAAGGCGACCCTGTCGGCCGACGGCAAGAGCTGGACCAACTTCCCCGGCGCCTTCACCTCGGGCGCGGGCGGCGGCACCAGCAAGACGGTCGCCGAGCCGTACTACCAGAAGGGCGTCGTCCCGGACGCGCTCGCCAAGGCCAACAGCGCCGACGGCAACCGCGTGGTCCCGGACATCGCGGCCATCGCCGACCCGAACACCGGCTTCCTGGTCGGCCAGACCCAGACCTTCCCGGACGGGTCCCAGCAGTACAGCCAGTACCGCATCGGCGGCACCTCGCTCGCCGCTCCGGTCATCGCGGCGGTCCAGGCGCTGGCCCAGGAGGCGCGCGGCGGCAAGGCGATCGGCTTCGCCAACCCGACGATCTACGCCAAGTACGGCAAGCACGGCGTCTTCCACGACGTCACGGACAACCCGACGGGCTCCGGCCTGGCGGTCGCCCGCATCGACTTCGCCAACGGCTACGACGCCGCCAACGGCCTGCTGACCTCGGTCCGCAGCCTGGGCAAGGACAGCTCCCTGTCCGCGGTGAAGGGCTACGACGACGTCACGGGCGTCGGCTCCCCGGCGAACGGGTACGTCCAGTCGTACGCGAAGAAGCGGTGACGCTCCGCTGAGCGGAAGGGGGCCCGGGGTCGCCGAGACTCCGGGCCCCCTTTGCGTTACTCGGACTTGAGTGAGGTGATGAAGGGGGTCCAGGCGGTGGGAGGGATGAGGAGGGTGGGGCTGCCGGGCACTTTTGAGTCGCGGACGGTGATGACGCCGGAGACGCCGGCGCCCACTTCGACACAGTTGCCGCCGTCACCGTTGCTGTAGCTGCTCTTGAACCAGAGAGCGTCACTCAAGTCGATCCGGGTGCTTGCCATTTCGGTAATCCTCTGCCGCGGCCTTGATCATGGCGAGGGACGTGTCTGGTGACAGCGCGACGGCCCTGAGCCGATCGTATGCCTTGCGGTACTGCTTCACGAGGGCCGGATCATCGATGGTGTCGCCGCTGTAGGACGCCTCGGTGTAGATCAGCGGCGGGGCGTCCGGGAAAGTCATCACCATGATGGAGGCGGCCATAAGCGGGTACGTGCGGCACTTCCGCGGAATGATCTGCGGAGTGATCCGGCGCCGGTCGGCCAGCTCCACGATGTGGTCAAGCTGCGCGGTCATGTCCTGGGGAGACAGAAGCGGTTCGGTTACCAACGACTCGTGCAGGACCGCCCAGTACTCCGGGGTGGAGTGGTCCTCCTCGAACAGGCGGGCACGACCGAGCCGGGCCGTCACCTTCGCCTCGACCCACTCGTCGGAGGCCGCCGGGTGCGCCGACCTGACCAGCTCCCGCGCATACGGCGCTGTCTGGAGCAGCCCGGGGAACGCGATGGGGCACCACTCCTCGATGGACTCCGCGAACCTCTCGGCCTCCAGGACCTTCTCGAAGTAGGCGGCATGCGGCCCCCTCCGCGCCCTCCGCACATCCTCGCAATGCCGCTCGAAGAACCCGTCCGTCCTCAGGACCCGGTCCGCATGCCGGGCCAGGTCGAGCGGCATTCTCCGCTCCCCGCGCTCGATGTCGCTGAGGTAGGTCTTGCCGTAGAAGCTGCCCTCGAGAAACGCCTCCAGGGACAGACCCGCCGCCTCCCTCTTCCACCGCAACTCCTTGCCGTAGAAGGTGGGGACGCTCATCGAGCCGTCGATGTCCTTGCGCCGTGCCATCGCTCACCTTTCGCTGCCCCGGTCGCGAACGCGAAACCTCTTTTACGGTAGCCACCGGGGCGACAGTCTGTGAGGCGTTCGTCACAGACCGCACAGAAGGCTGCTCACCCCATGCCCGACCACTCCCCCACCGCCTACGACGTGACCCTCTGCGTGGAGGACCTCCGGTCCGCCCTCGCCCTGCACGGCATCACGCTCCCGTCCCTCCGTGTGGACCTGCCGAGCCTCGCGGGTGGGTACGGCCGGCCCGGCGGACTCGTCACGCTCGGGAACTGCAACACGGCCACGGCGCGGGCGCTGGCCGCCGCGCTCAGGAAGACGGCGGGTCAGTGAGGACGGCACTCGAACTCCGCTTGCTCGCCACGGCGAAGGCCGCGCCGGAGCTGCGCGACCAGCTCCGCGAACACGAATACGAAGTGCTCCTGGTCGCAACCGAGTTACTGACGAACGTCATCGACCATGTCGGCGAAGGCACCCCGGTGACCGTACGCGTCATGGCTACGGCGGCGGATCGCGGCCGTGTCCGCATCGAGGTGACCGACCCCGCTCCGCGCGCCCTGCCTGTCCGGCTGCCCGCAACGGAGACCGGGGAATCAGGGCGAGGGCTGGCACTGCTCGACGCGCTCGCCGAGCGGTGGGGCGTGGAGCAGTGGCCGGACAGGAAGACGGTGTGGTGCGAACTGCGGTCTGCCGAGTCGCCGTAGGGCCGCCCGGGAAAGTGGGGGCCCGACCGGTGCCGGTCCCATGGCCGACGGCATCCCGCCCAGCACCCGCGGGGCCCGGCACCGGTCCGGGCTCCGCCCCACGGCAACTCGCAAGCCGCCCCGGCAGCAGCCGCCCCCTCGGCTCACCTTCCAGCCGACCGAGTCGGATGGGCACAGCGCACTCAGTGGCGCAACGCCCCCGACCCCTCGGGAAGGTGGGCCGTGACGATCCGCCCTGCCGACGGGGTCACCCGGCGCCGGTCCACCGCCCACGCCACGCTCGCCACGCCCAGCCCCAGCACCGCCAGCATCGCGCCGGCCGGCGCGGGGGACGTCGTGCCGAGGCCCGCCGCCAGGGCGAGGCCGCCGATCCACGCGCCTCCGGCGTTCGCCAGGTTGAAGGCAGCCTGGTTGGCGGAGGAGGCCAGCGACGGGGCCGCGGCCGCCTTGTCCATCACCATCAGCTGGAGCGGCGAGCCCGTGACGAACGCCGCCGTCCCCAGCAGGGCCACAGCCAGTGCCGCACTCCACTGCGCCCTCATCAGCAGCGGAAACAGCAGGAGCACGAGTCCCAGCGACGTCAGGCCGCCGAACAGGGTGCCGCGCAGGGAGTGGTCCGCCAGGCGGCCGCCCAGGAGGTTGCCCGCCGTCGCGCCCACGCCGAACAGGGCCAGGAGCAGCGTCACGTTCGTCTCCGCGTACCCCGCCGACCGCGTCAGCATCGGGGTCACATAGCTGTACGCCGCGAAGAGCGCGCCGAAGCCCGCCACCGTCGTACCGAGGGCCAGCCAGACCGGCAGGGACTTCAGCGCGGCCAGTTCGTGGCGCAGGCCCGTCGGCGCCGCCGTGCGCCCCCCGTCACGCGGAACGAGCAGCGCCAGCGACGCGATCGCCGCCAGGCCGATCGCGCTCACGCCCAGGAAGGTGGCGCGCCAGCCCAGGTGCTGGCCGACGAGGGTCGCCACCGGCACGCCCGCGACGTTGGCGACCGTCAAGCCCAGGAACATCAACGACACCGAGCGCGCCTTGCGCTCCGGCGGGACCATCGCCGTGGCGACGACCGCGCCCACGCCGAAGAAGGCGCCGTGCGGCAGGCCGCTGAGGAAGCGGGCGGCCAGCAGCGCGTCGTTGCCGGGGGCGAACGCCGAGAGGGCGTTGCCCGCGACGAACAGCGCCATCAGGGCGATCAGCACCGTGCGGCGGGACATGCGCGCGGTGAGCGCGGCGAGCAGCGGGGCGCCGACCACCACGCCCAGCGCGTACGCCGAGACCAGGTGCCCGGCGGTGGGGATGGAGATGTGCAGGTCGTCCGCGACGTCGGGCAGCAGGCCCATCATCACGAACTCGGTCGTGCCTATTCCGAAAGCGCCGACGGCCAGAGCGAGCAGGGCCAGGGGCATGGAGGGCCTGTGCCTTTCGAGGTCAAGGGGGGCGATGTTCCGTACTGCTATGTTCAGCTGCGGAACAAAGTCTCACAGGCCCAGTATTCCACGGGGTTACGACGACGTGTCGAGCTTCACACGCGCAGCCACCGGAAGGTGGTCGCTGCCGGTGCGCGGCAGGGTCCAGGAGCTCTCCGGCTCCACGCCCCTGACCATGATCTGGTCGATCCGCGCCATCGGGAACGACGCCGGCCAGCTGAACCCGAAGCCGCTGCCCGCCGCGCCCTGGGTGGAGCGCATCTGCGAGGTGACCGCGTTGAGCGAACGGTCGTTCATCGTGCCGTTCAGGTCGCCGAGCAGGATCACCCGCTTGAGCGGTTCGGCCGCGATGGCCTCCCCCAGCGCGTCGGCGCTCGTGTCGCGCTGCCGGGCGGTGAACCCGGCCTCCACCTTCACCCGCACCGAGGGCATGTGGGCGACGTACACCGCCACCGGGCCCTCGGGGGTGGCGAGGGTGGCCCGCATCGCGCGCTTCCAGCCGAGCTTGATGTCGACCGACCGCACGTCGCTCATCGGGTACTTGCTCCACAGGCCGACCGTGCCCTCGACCGCGTGGTACCGGTAGGTCGGCGCGAGCGCCTTCTCGTAGACGGGTACGGCGGCGGCGGGGACCTCCTCCAGGGCCAGGACGTCCGCGCCCGAGGCGGCCACCTGGCGGGCGGTGCCGGTGGGGTCGGGGTTCTCGGCGTTGACGTTGTGGGTCGCCACCATCAGGTCGCCGCCGGCGCCGGTCTTGTCGGTGAGCAGCCCGCCGAAGAGGTTGAGCCACACGACGGCCGGGAGGAGCACGGCGACCAGCGCCGTCGCCGACCGGCGCAGCAGGCCGAGGAGCAGCAGCACCGGGACGGCGAGGCCCAGCCACGGCAGGAACGTCTCGGTGAGACTGCCGAGGTTGCCCACCCGGTTCGGGATGCGCGAGTGCAGCAGCATGACCAGGGCGAGGATCACGGCCAGCGCTGCCAGGACGACGCCGCGGCGCCAGATGCGTGGATCGTCCCGCCAGCCGGCGAGCAGCCGATGCAGCAGGCGCCGAAGCCGGGTTCCCGGTCGCTCGGGCCCCGAGCCGCCGCCTGCCGTCTCCGTCATGTACGCCTGCTGCGCCATACCGTCTGCCTCACTGCCTGCCGTGCACACACCGTCGTTCCCCCGTGCTCTTGTCGACCCTAGGGGATGACCGGTTCCGTTCCCGCCGTCCCGTGACGGCCGTACGGAAGACGATGACGAGCGAAGCGGGACGCGGAGTTCCGTCACTCCGGGGACACCCCGGGTTTGTGACGAAACGCGCACATCGGTGCTACGAGGCTGTCGAGCTGACGGGCCGTAGGCCGGCCAGGACCGCGTCGACGATCCGCTCCGCCAGGTCCTCGGGCAGGTCGCCGTCGGGGCGCAGCGTGGTGCGCACGAGCATGGGGCCGACGAACAGGTCGTTGGCGAGTTCCAGGTCGACGTCCGGCCGCAGTTCGCCGTTCTCCCGCCCTCGGCGCAGCACCTGCATCCCGAGTTCGCGCCGGGGCGCGATGACACTGGCGTGGTACGCCGACCAGAGCTTCGGGCTGTGCTTCATCTGCGCGTACACGTTGTGCAGGATCGCCGAGGTGCGCTGGACGAGCCCGCGTTGGCGCAGGGACTCCAGCAGCACCACGAGGTCGTCGCGCAGACAGGTGCCGGGGAGTTCGGGGTCGGGGGGTTCGGCGGCGCGTACGACGTCGACGAACAGTTCCTCCTTGCCGCTCCAGCGCCGGTAGATGGTGGCCTTGCCGACGCCGGCCGTACGCGCGACGCGCTCGATGGAGAGTTCGGCGAGCGGTACGCCGTCCTCCAGGAGCTTCATCACGCCTTCCAGGATGGCCCGTTCCACGGCCTCGCTGCGGGGTCGTCCCCGCGCGGGCCCGTCCGGTCGCGGCCGGCTCTCGGCAAGGCTCACGTCGTTTCCGTCCTCTCACTGTGCTGCGGGAATTGTCCCGCAGCCGCCTCCTTCCCCCGTGTACGACCGGATACAGCCGCGATCCGCGTCACTCCGCGGCGACGACCAACTCCGCCTCCTGCTCGCCCGCCTGAGCGGCCGGCGACCTGCCGGGCAGGAACAGGCCCGTCACCACGGCGCCGATCAGCGCGACGCCCACGCCGCACAGCGCGGTGACGTGCATGGCGTGCAGGAACGCGTCGTTGGCGGGGGTGACCAGGGCCTTGCCCTGCGGGCCGAGCCGGCCGGCGATGCCCAGGGTGGCCTCGATGGACTCGGCGGCCCTGTCGCGCAGCGCGGGCGGCAGCATGCCGAGCTTGCCCTCGATGCCGTTGCGGTACGCCGTGGCGAGCACCGAGCCGAGGACGGCGATGCCGAGCGCGCCGCCGACCTGGCGGAAGGTGTTGCTGAGCGCGGAGGCGGAGCCGGCCTTCTCGCGCGGCAGCGCCTGCATGATGACGACCGAGGTCGGGGTCATGATGTGCGCCATTCCGGTGCCCATGAGGAAGAAGACGACCTCGAGGATCCAGATCGGCGTGTCGGCCTCGAAGGTCGCGAACGCGGCCAGTGTGGCGGCGATCAGCACCAGGCCGGCGGTGGTGGTGGCCTTGTTGCCGAACCGGTCGACCAGCAGCCGGGCGCGCGGCGCGAAGATCAGCTGGGCGCAGGCGAGCGGCAGCATCAGCACGCCGGACTCCAGCGGGGAGTAGCCGCGCACGCTCTGGGTGTAGAAGACGCCGAAGAACGTGACGCCCATCAGCGCGAAGAAGACCAGCGCGATGGCGCTCATGGCGGCCGAGAAGACCTTGTTCTTGAAGTAGGTGACGTCGAGCGAGGGGTGGTCGCTGCGCTTCTCGAAGATGACGAAGCCGGTCAGGACGACGAGACCGGCGATGATGGTGGCGAGCACCTTGGCGTCGGTGAAGTCGGCCAGCTCGCCGCCCTTGATGATGCCGTAGACCAGCAGCACGAGGCCGACGACGGACAGGACGACGCCGACGGGGTCGAGGCGGCCGGGCTTCGGGTCGCGCGAGTCCGGCACCAGCCAGGTCATCAGGACCAGCGCGACGACCACGATCGGCACGTTGACGAAGAAGACCGAGCCCCACCAGAAGTGGTCGAGGAGCGCGCCGCCGGTGATCGGTCCGATGGCGATGGCGAGGCCGACGCCACCGGCCCAGATGCCGATGGCCTTGGGCTGCTCCTCGCGCTCGAAGACGTTCATCAGCACGGCGAGAGTGGCCGGCATCACGAAGGCGGCGCCGAGGGCCATCAGCGCGCGGTAGGCGATCAGCTGGTCCGGGGTGCCCGACTCGGCGGCGAGCATCGAGCCGATGCCGAACACGGCGATGCCGCCGAGCAACACCTTCTTGCGGCCGAGGCGGTCGCCGATGAGGCCGGCGGTGAACAGCAGGCCGGCGAAGACGAGGGTGTAGGCGTTGATCGCCCACTCGATCTGCCCCTGGGAGGCGCCGAGGCCGGTCGGCGCGGGGCTGGAGATGGTCTTGATGGCGACGTTCAGGATGGAGTTGTCGAGCACCACGATGAGCAGGCTCAGCATCAGGACGCCGAGGATCGCCCAGCGGCGCCGGTGCACCGCTTCGGGTATCCGGGAGGCAGGGACAGGACTTGTCATGTGTTCGAGCCTACGACAATTCCGATACGGAACGGTCTCGTATCTTACGTCTTTATCAAGGCGTTACAAGGCCGTCGGAGGCCGGGATCGGCCCATCGGCGGGGATCACAGGCGGCCCCTCTGGCCGTGACTGGCACGAGGTGCCACCATGGAAGCGATCCGGGGACGCCGTGAGGGCGCCTCGAGATGACTGAAGGAGCCGTTGCCATGACGCAGCTTTCGGCTGCCCAGAACAAGTCCTCCGACGGCAGCAAGTCGCTGTACGGGGGGAAGGGCACTCGCCGCATCACCGTCCGCGACATCGCTCTCGCCAAGGAACGCGGCGAGAAGTGGCCCATGCTCACCGCCTACGACGCGATGACCGCGTCCGTCTTCGACGAGGCCGGGATCCCGGTGCTCCTGGTCGGCGACTCGGCGGGCAACTGCCACCTCGGGTACGAGACGACCGTGCCCGTCACCCTCGACGAGATGACCATGCTGTCCGCGGCCGTGGTACGCGGCACGCAGCGCGCCCTGATCGTCGGCGACCTCCCCTTC
Organism: Streptomyces sp. NTD91; assembly: GCF_059510455.1. Taxonomy (NCBI): domain Bacteria; kingdom Bacillati; phylum Actinomycetota; class Actinomycetes; order Kitasatosporales; family Streptomycetaceae; genus Streptomyces; species Streptomyces sp. NTD91. The sequence goes on along the minus strand of NZ_JCAJZW010000046.1, from coordinate 11,670 downwards.
GGCTCCTACCAGGAGGGCCCGGTGCAGGCGCTGCGCTCGGCGACCCGGCTGGTGAAGGAGGCCGGGGTCGGGGCGGTCAAGCTGGAGGGCGGCGAGCGCTCGCACGACCAGATCCGGCTCCTCGTCGAGTCCGGCATCCCGGTCATGGCCCACATCGGGCTGACCCCGCAGTCCGTCAACGCGATGGGCTACCGCGTGCAGGGCCGGGGCGAGGAGGCGGCCCAGCAGCTCCTGCGCGACGCGAAGTCCGTCCAGGACGCGGGGGCCTTCGCCGTCGTCCTGGAGCTGGTTCCGGCGGAACTGGCGGCCGAGGTGACGCGCGTGCTGCACATCCCGACCGTCGGCATCGGCGCCGGGCCCGAGACCGACGCGCAGGTCCTGGTCTGGACGGACATGCTCGGCCTGACCTCCGGCCGGGTGCCGAAGTTCGTGAAGAAGTACGCCCGTCTGCGCGAGGTCATGGGCGACGCGGTGAAGTCGTTCGCCGAGGAGGTCGTCTCCGGCGCCTTCCCGCTGGAGGAGCACTCCGTCCACTAGACGGTGCCACTGAGCCATTGCGGCAACACCGGGCAGCCCGCCGATCTTCCCCCGTCGGCGGGCTGCCGCTTTGTGGGGGCCGCTGTCCGTGGGCCCCGCAACCGGGCGGTGTCGGTGCCCTGTCGGTCGGCTGTCGGTGGTTTGTCGGTGGGTGCTGGCACTGTCTCTCGCATGACGCGAATCCATGAGAACCCCGGCGGCACAAGCCACGCCGTGACGGTACGGGGACTGGTCAAGCACTACGGCGAGACCAAGGCGCTGGACGGTGTCGACCTGGACGTGCGCGAGGGCACCGTGATGGGTGTGCTCGGTCCGAACGGCGCCGGCAAGACCACCCTCGTCCGGATCCTGTCCACCCTGCTCGCCCCGGACGCCGGCCAGGCCACCGTGGCCGGCCACGACGTCGTCCGGCAGCCCCGTCAGCTGCGCCGGGTGATCGGTCTGACCGGGCAGTACGCCTCCGTCGACGAGAAGCTGTCCGGCCGGGAGAACCTGTACATGATCGGCCGGCTGCTGGACCTGTCCCGCAAGGACGCCCGCGCCCGCGCGGACGAGCTGCTGGAACGGTTCTCCCTGACCGAGGCGGCCAAGCGCCCGGCGAGCACGTACTCCGGCGGCATGCGGCGGCGGCTGGACCTGGCCGCCTCGATGATCGGGCGGCCCGCCGTCCTCTTCCTGGACGAGCCCACCACCGGGCTCGACCCGCGCACCCGCAACGAGGTGTGGGACGAGGTGAAGGCGATGGTCGGTGACGGCGTGACCGTGCTGCTGACCACCCAGTACATGGAGGAGGCCGAGCAGCTCGCCTCCGAACTGACCGTGGTGGACCGCGGCAAGGTCATCGCGGGCGGCGGGATCGAGGAACTCAAGGCCCGCGTCGGCGGGCGCACCCTCCGGGTCCGGCCGGTCGATCCACTGCAGCTGCGGCCGCTCGCCGACATGATGGACGAACTCGGCATCACCGGTCTCGCAAGCACCACCGTGGACACCGAGTCCGGGACCCTGCTGGTGCCGATTCTCAGCGACGAGCAGCTGACCGCCGTGGTCGGCGCGGTCACCGCGCGTGGCATCACCATCTCCTCCATCACCACCGAACTGCCCAGCCTGGACGAGGTGTTCCTGTCCCTCACCGGCCACCGCGCCAGTGCCCCACAGGACGCCACGCCCGCCGACTCCCGCGAGGAGATCGCCGTATGAGCTCCCACCCGTCGCCCGCCGCCACCCTGAACGAGGCGCTTCGCGCCGCCCCTGCGATCACCGCCGCCTCCACCGACGTCCGCATCCCGCTGCGCGGGCACCTGCGGCACACCGGCGCGCTCATCCGGCGCAACCTGCTCTGGATCCGACAGGACCCGGAGTCGATGTTCGACGCGCTGCTCATGCCGGTCGTCTTCACCCTGCTGTTCGTGTACGTCTTCGGCGGCTCGATCGGACAGGCGCTGGGCGGCGGCCAGGCCAAGTACGTGCAGTACGTCATCCCCGGCATGATCGCCATGATGAGCATGACGCTGGCCCAGGGCGTCGGCACCGGGTTCAGCCAGGACTTCAACAGCGGGGTCATGGACCGGTTCCGGTCGCTGCCGATCGGGCGCGGATCCGTGCTGTTCGCGAAGATCGCCGTCGAGCTGGGGCGGATGCTGTTCGCCACGGCCGTGCTGATGATCGTCTCTGTGCTGGTCGGCTTCCACGTCACCAGCTGGACCGGCCTGCTCGCGACCGTCGGCCTGTCCGCGCTGTTCGCCTCCTCGATCATGTGGGTGTTCCTCACCCTCGGCGTCATCCTGAAGAACGCGCAGTCGGTGCAGGCGATGGGCTTCCTGGTGCTGTTCCCGCTGCAGTTCGGGTCCTCGATCTTCGCGCCGACCACGTCGATGCCGGGCTGGCTGCAGCACTTCACCGACTACAACCCGCTGTCCACGCTCGCGGACGCGGCCCGCGGACTGATGATCGGCGGCCCGGTCGCCCACGACCTGTGGGTGACGGTGGCCTGGTCGGTCGGGATCACGGCGGTCATGGGACCGGTCGCGATCCACAAGTTCCGCACCAAGCACTGACACTCGCCGTGCCGTCAGACCAGGGCGGTGGCCTCCGCGAGGGAGAGGCCACCGCCCTCGGCGTACGCGGCCCGGAAGGCCGGCTCGTCCAGCACCTGCCGGATCCGGCCCTCGGCCAGGTCGTGGCAGCGGCGCTCGACGCCGGAGAGGATGTGGCCGGGCGGCAGCAGCGCGTCGGCGGCGCCCAGGCAGCGGGCCGCGTCGAGGGCGCGGCTGCCGCCGCCGACGTCGGCGAGGGCCATCGCCGCGCTGTTGAGGCAGACGGACTCCAGGTGCGGGGCGATCGTCTGGGTCAGCGGGTCGCGGGCCAGGCGCAGCGCCCGGCGGCACCGCTCGAGCGCCTCCTCGCCCCGGCCGTCGAGGGCGTCCAGCCAGGCCTCCTGGGTGAGGAGCATGGAGTCGAACACCACGAAGTGCGCGATCTTGAACTCCTCGCGCAGCAGGACCAGTTGCTGCCGGGCCTCGGCCACGCGGCCGGTCAGGCCCAGCCAGCAGGCGAGGAAGAGCCGGGCGGCGGGCATCGCCTCGTTGAGGGAGCCGTCCTGGCTCGCGATGACGTCCCGGAGCATCCGCTCGCCGCGCTCCATCTCTCCCACCTCCATGAGCACGGCGCCGAGGCGGGCGCGGAGGATGGCGATCTGGCCGCGGGCGCCGAGGCGTTCGGCGTGTTCGATGGCCTCGCGGTAGTCGGCGGCGGCCTCGTGGTAGGCGCCCCGGCGTTCATGGGCCTCGCCGCGGGCGGACAGCGCCTCGGCGGTGCCCCAGGAGTCTTCGAGGCGGCGGAAGATCTCCAGCGCCTCCTCGGCGTCCTGGGTGGCGTCGCGGGCCCAGGCGGTGCGGTTGGCGAGGAGGTTGGCGCGCATCTGCAGGGTCGTGGCCAGTTCCCACTCGAAGCCGGGTGTGTCGCGGCTGGTCCGGACGCAGGCGTCGATGACGGTCCACATCTGCTCGGCGCCGCCGGTGAGCATGACGGCGTAGAACCACAGCAGGCCGGGGACCCGGCAGGTCTGCGGCATCCCGGGTTCGTAGGCCCGGGTGATGGCGCGCAGCTTCGCCTGCGCCGCGGGCGTCTGCCAGGCGGCCAGGTCGTGGTCCATGCAGGCGAGATGGGCGAGGTGGACGCCGCGCCGGGCCTCGGCGAGGACCTCGCCGGTGTACGGCGGCGGGGTCTCGGTGCAGGGCCGCCACACCGGCCGGGCGGGCCGGACCGGTTCGGCGAAGGGGTCGGGGCCGAGCGCCATCACCTCCTCGCACCAGGTGCGGGTCTCGATGCGCTGGTCGCGCATCTGCCAGAAGGACGCCAGGGACAGCACCAGGCACAGCCCCTCCTGCTCGTCGCGGTCGGCGACGGCATGCCGCAGGGCGGTGCGCAGGTTCTCGTACTCCGTCTCGAACCGGTCGATGGCGGCACGCTGACCGGGACCGCGCAGCAACGGGTCGATGGTGCGGGCGAGTTCGCGGTAGTACGCCAGATGGGCGCGCTCGGCCTCGCGGCGCCGCCCCCTCTCGTCGAGCCGTTCGCCCGCGTACTCGGCGACGGTCTCCAGCAGCCGGTAGCGCATCTGGCCGTCGGCCGACGGCGCCGCCACCACCAGGGACTTGTCGACCAGGGAGCCCAGCACGTCCAGGGCGACGGGGCCGCACACGGCCTCGGCGGCGGCGAGGTCGCAGCCGCCCGCGAAGACGGACAGCCGGGCGAGGACGTCCCGTTCGTCGGCGTCCAGCAGTTCCCAGGACCAGTCGACGACGGCCCGCAGGGTCTGCTGGCGGGGCAGCACGGTGCGGCTGCCGGAGGTGAGCAGCCGGAAGCGGTCGTCGAGCCGGTCGGCTATCTGGCGCGGGGTGAGCATCCGCAGCCGGGCCGCCGCCAGTTCGATCGCGAGCGGGAGTCCGTCGAGGCGCCGGCAGATCTCGGCGCACGCCTCGGGGTCGTCCTCGACCCGGAAGCCGGGCCTGGCGGCCGCGCCCCGGTCGGCGAGCAGCCGCAGCGCGACGGGCTCGGGCAGCGGCTCCACCGGGCGCACCCGCTCCCCCGGGACACCGAGGGGTTCCCTGCTGGTGGCGAGGACGGTCAGCCCGGGGCAGCGGGCCAGCAGCCGCTCGGTGAGGTGGGCGGCCGCCTCGACCACGTGCTCGCAGTTGTCGAGGACGATCAGCATCCGGCGGCGGGCGCAGTGCTCCACGATCCGTTCGAGCGGGTCGTCGGGCCGGTCGGTGACCGCGCGCATGCTCTCCGCGCCGGCGCCGTGCAGCACGGTCTCGCGGGCGCCGATGGCGGTCAGCACGGCCTGCGGTACCGCCTCGGGGTCGTCGACGGGCGCCAGCTCGGCCAGCCACACCCCGTCCCGGACGGTGTCCCGTACCGCCTCGGCTGCCTCCTGGGACAGCCGGGTCTTGCCGGCGCCGCCGGGCCCGAGCAGGGTGACCAGGCGGGCGCCGGCGAGGTCGGCGCCGATGGCATCGATGTCGCGCTCCCGGCCGACGAAGGAGGTGAGCCGGGCGGGCAGGTTGCCCAGGACCCGGCGCTGGGGCTCCCTCGGGGCCTGCGCGGTCAGCAACTCGGCGTGCAGGGAGCGCAGTTCCGGCCCGGGGTCGGAACCGAGCCGGTCCGCGAGCAGCCGTCGTACGTCCTCGTAGGCGGCGAGCGCCTGCGCCGGGCGGCCGGTGTCACGCAGGGCGCGCAGCCTGAGCGCCTGCAGCGGCTCGTCCAGCGGATGGCCGTCGCACAGGGCGGTCAGCTCGGGCAGCGCCTGCTCGGCGTGGCCGAGGGCGAGGGCGGCGGTGTGCCGGGCGCGCAGCGCGTCGAGCCGGCGGGCCTCCCAGCGGGCCGCCTCGGCGTGGTGGTCGGGCAGGTCGGCGAGGGCGGGGCCGCGCCACAGGGCGAGCGCGTCGTCCAGGACGGCGGCGGCCTTGGCCGGATCGCCGTCGCCGAGCGCGGCGAGGCCGTCGCCGGTCAGCCGCTCGAAGCGGATGAGGTCGACGTCGTCGGGCGCGGCGGTGAGCCGGTAGCCGCCCTCGGCGGAGGCGACGGCGTCCGCGCCGAGGGTCCGGCGCAGCCGGCCGACCAGCGCCTGGAGCGCCCCGGCGGCGTCGGCGGGCGGATCGGCGCCCCACACCTCGTCGACGAGCACGCCGACGGGCACGGTCCGCCCGGCGCGCAGCGCGAGCACGCCCAGCAGGGCACGCAGCCGCGCCCCGCCGACCGGGACGGCCGTGCCGTCGGGGCGGAGTACCTGGGTGGTGCCGAGCAGGCGGTAACGCACGGGGTCCATTGTCTCCGGGGACGGCCGGGTACCGCCTTCGGGTTCCGGATGCGCATGAACGTGGAGGAGTCGGGAGTGAGGGTCCGATCGGCCACGGGCACCTGGATCTCCTTGCCGAAGGGGCCGCACCGGGTGCACGGGTGGGCGCCGTTCTCCGGCTTGGTCACGGATCCGGTCCGGTGGCAGCGCCGACGCCTCGGGCTCTCGCTTGTGGCCCTCCCGGGGCGGGACGACCGAGAATTCGCCCGTCGCGGCCCGGCCGGGCGGTCCTTCCTCGATCTGGTCGGCGATGCGCCGGGCCGTGGTCACGTGCGCCTGAGTGACGGGTCCCGGGAACCGCGGGCCGCCCGCAGGACGTTCTCCCGGGACCACCTGTACGGTCGATCCGCTCGCACCAGCTACGCAGGGAGCCGCACATGACCACCGCCACCACCCGCCGCGACGACCGCCGGGTCAGTCCCGTGTTCGTCGGGATCCTGGCCGTGACGGCGGTCACGGGCTGGGCCACCTGGACGGGAGCCGCGGCACAGCCGGGCGTCGCGGTGTTCCTGTTCGTGACGGCCGCCTGGATCGTCTCCCTGTGCCTGCACGAGTACGCGCACGCGCGCACGGCCCTGCACAGCGGCGACATCACGGTCGGCGCGAAGGGGTACCTCACGCTGAACCCGCTGAAGTACACGCACGCGCTGCTGAGCATCGTGCTCCCGGTGCTGTTCGTGATCATGGGCGGGATCGGTCTGCCGGGCGGCGCGGTGTTCATCGAGCACGGCCGGATCCCGGGCCGCTGGCGGCACAGCCTGGTCTCGGCGGCGGGCCCGCTGACGAACGCGCTCTTCGCGGCGGTGTGCACGGCGCCGTTCTGGCTGCACGCGCTGGACGGCGTGCCCGCCGGCTTCCAGTACGGGCTGGCGTTCCTGGCCCTGCTCCAGGTCACGGCGGCGATCCTGAACTTCCTGCCGGTGCCGGGCCTGGACGGCTACGGCGTCATCGAGCCCTGGCTGTCGTACAAGGTCAAGCGGCAGGTGGAGCCGTTCGCGCCGTTCGGTCTGCTGCTCGTGTTCGTGCTGCTGTGGCAGCCGTCGGTGAACACCGTGTTCTTCGACGCGGTCGACGCGATCCTGCGCGACCTGGGCGTGGGCGACTTCCCGCGGTACTGCGGCCAGGAGTTGTACCGATTCTGGCAGGGCACGCCGGAGATCTGCCAGGTCAGCCCGTGACGGACTCGCCCTGCGCGGCGGTGGCCCGGTTCCGCTTGACGTAGTACCAGGTCATGTTGGACGTCAGACCCGCCAGCAGCACCCAGACGAGTCCGAGCCAGCTGCCCTGGACGAAGGAGACGACGGCGGCGGCCACGGAGAGCACGCAGACGACGAGGGTGCACAGGGCGATGCGGGGCATGGGGTCGGCTCCTTGCGGGGGACACTGCTACGACGACCAGTGTCCCCCATCCGCTCAGACGTCGGTGATGCGGAGCCCGGCGTGTGCCTTGTAGCGGCGGTTGACGGAGATCAGGTTCGCGACGAGCGACTCGACCTGGTGGGCGCCTCGCAGCCGTCCCGCGAAGACGCCGCGCATCCCGGGGATGCGCCCGGCGAGGGCCTGGACGAGCTCCACGTCGGCCCGCTCCTCGCCCAGCACCATCACATCGGTGTCGATCTGCTCGATCTGCGGATCCTGGAGCAGGACGGCGGACAGATGGTGGAAGGCGGCGGTGACGCGGGAGTCCGGGAGCAGGGCGGCGGCCTGCTCGGCGGCGCTGCCCTCCTCGGGCCTGAGGGCGTAGGCGCCCTTCTTGTCGAAGCCGAGCGGGTTGACGCAGTCCACGACGAGCTTGCCGGCCAGTTCCTCGCGCAGGGACTTCAGCGTGTCGCCGTGGCCGTCCCACGGTACGGCGACGATCACGATGTCGCTGCGGCGCGCGGTCTCGGCGTTGTCGGCGCCCTCGACGCCGTGGCCGAGTTCGTCGGCGGCCGCCTGCGCGCGCTCGGCGGCGCGGGAGCCGATGATCACCTTCTGGCCGGCCCGGGCGAGCCGGTAGGCGAGGCCCTTGCCCTGCGGTCCGGTGCCGCCGAGCACGCCGACGACGTACCCGGAGACGTCGGGCAGGTCCCAGGGGTCCTTGGCGGGCGCCTTGGCAGGGGTCTGTGCGCTGTCGGTAGAGGTCATGGGGCGACTCTACGTCCGTGCCGGGTACGGCACCGGCTCAGGTGAGCCGCCGCACGGGGACCCGGCGGAAGGTGATCGTCCCGTAGGCGCCGAAGCCGCCGGTCTCGTGGAGGAGTCCGACGGTGGCCGCATCGACGCGGACCAGGTCGGAGTGGGCGGCGGGCAGCCCGTCGACGGTGAACGCCGTGCGCCAGGTGGTGCCGCCGTCGGTGGAGGCGCGGATCGGCATCGGGGCACGGTGGACGGCGTCGGCGGGGCCGGAGCAGGCAGCAGGCCGGGTGCGCGGATATGGAGGACGGAGGCCTGGCAGACGGGCGCGGTCGGGCCGGCCTGCAGGCGGAACGGCTCGACCAGGTGGCCACGACCGCCGGGATCCGGAAACCGGTGCAGCCCTCGTGTCCGGCACGAAGGGAACGGCGATGTCGGTCATGGGGCGGCTCCTCGGGATCGGCGGGACGGCGATACGGGCGACCGGTGTTCGCACGGTGACCGGTGCATGTCCCCGGGTCGGGCGAATTCCGGGTGAACTCGACATCACGAGCGCCTCGTTGCGGCAGGATGCGGGCGCATGGACGCCGTACGGGTCGCGCTGTTGCGGGAAGTGCTCGCCGGGACCGAGTGGCTGGGGGCCACCCGGAGGTTCGCGGGGGTGCTGCGCGGATCCGTGGTGGCGCACGGGGGCGGGCTGTTGCTGGTGGGCACGCCGGAGTACGAGCCGTGGCATCTGGCGGCGCACCTGGTCGACGAGGCCGCGTGGTCCGGGACGCCCGAACTGGCGCCCACCCTCGTACGGCATCACGCCCGCTCCTGCGACCCCGCGCACCTGGCCGTCGGCCCCGGGCGCATCGAGGCGGCACGGCGCGGCGAGACGCTGCTGGTCGTGGCCCCCTCGGAGCCCGCGCCGCTGCTCGAGCGGGTCCACTCGGCCCGGCGGGCCGGGGCGACCGTGCTGGCCCTCGGCTCGGGCGACGGCGACCTCGCGGCGATGGCCCACGACACCCTGGCCGTGCCGGAGGGGGCGGAGCTGGACCTGGACACGGTGCAGCACCTGGTCAGCGCGGCGGTCGGCGAGAACGCGGGCACCCCGAGGTCCCGGCGCGGCTTCCGCGACCGGCTGGCCCGGCTGGCGGAGACGTTGACGGCACCGCCTCCGGCCTCCTGGTGACGCGGCTGTGGCGGAGAAAACCGGTTGCCCGGTGACCCCGCCCCGCCGAGCATGCCTGAGTGACCCGCGCCCTCCTCCCCGACCTCTCTCCCTGGAAGGCCTCCGTCGACTTCCGCCGCCTGTGGAAGTCCGGCCTGATCAGCAACTTCGGCAGCTTCCTGACCTTCGTCGCGCTCCCCGTCCAGCTGAAGGACCTCACCGGATCCGCGGCGGCGGTCGGCGCGATCGGCGCAGTGGAGCTGCTGCCGCTCGTCGTGTGCGGCCTGTACGGCGGCGCCCTGGCCGACGCGCTCGACAAGCGCGGGCTCATCGTGCGGACGGAGGCCGGGCAGGGGCTGCTGAGCGCGGCCCTGCTGGTCAATGCCCTGCTCCCGCGGCCCGCGGTGTGGCCGCTGTACGCCGTCGCCGCCCTCTCCTCCGCCCTGGTCTCCGTGCAGCGCCCGGCACTGGACTCCCTGTGGCCCCGGATCGTCGCCCACGACGACATGCCCGCCGCGGCCTCGCTGAACTCCCTGCGCTGGACCGTCGGAGGCGTCGCGGGCCCGACCGTCGCGGGTGTGGTCGTCGCCTACGCGGGCCTGGGCTGGGCGTACGCGGCCGACCTGCTGACCTTCGCCGTGTCGCTGGCGTACATGGTCCGGATCGCCCCCTCCCCCGCCTCCCTCCCCATGGCGTCCAAGCCGTCGCTCGGCGCCATCCTGGAGGGCGCCCGGTACGCCTGGAGCCGCAAGGAGCTCCTCGGCACCTACGTCGTCGACCTCGCGGCGATGTTCCTGGCCGTGCCGCTCGCGGTGCTGCCGTTCCTCGCGGACGAGCTGCACGCCGACTGGGCGCTGGGTCTGATGTACGCCACTGTCCCGGCCGGGGCGATGCTGGTGAGCCTGACCAGCGGCTGGGCCTCCCGGATCCACCGGCACGGCCTGATGGTGGTGCTGTCGGCCGCCGGCTGGGGTTTGGCGGTCGCGGCGGCCGGTGTGTGCGGGAACGTATGGCTGGTCCTGGTCTTCCTGACCGTCGGCGGTGGCTTCGACATGGTCAGCGGGATCTTCCGGTCGGCCATGTGGAACCAGACGATCCCGGACGAGCTGCGCGGCCGGCTCGCCGGGATCGAACTGCTGTCCTACTCGGTCGGTCCGCAGCTCGGCCAGGTCCGGGCGGGCGGCACGGCGGCCTGGGCGGGCGTGCGGACCTCCGTCGTCTCCGGCGGGCTGGCCTGCGCGGGCGCCATGGGCCTGCTCGCGCTCTGCCTGCCGGGACTCATGGCGTACGACGCCCGCACCAACGAGCACGCGGTACGGATGCGCGAGTGCCGCGCCGCCGCCGCGCCCACCGGGGTGTGATCACTCCTCGTCGCCGCTGCCGCCCGCCGGGGCGTCGTGCCACCGGGGATCGTTATCCCACTCGAGGTTGCGCTCGGCGGCGATCTCCATGGCCCGCTGGGCCTCCGCCGGGGAGGCGTACGGCCCGAAGCGGTACTTGGCCGGGCACTCCGGGCCCTCCTCGACCTTCTTGTGCTTCAGGCAGTAGTACCACTCGCCCGGCTTGCCGACGGTGCGCTTCTTGAACAGGGGCATGACCAGCTCCTCTCGCCATCGACATGTTCCCCCATGCCGGCTGGATAGACTCGCTGGCATGTCTGGCCAGTCGCTGCTCGTACCAGGGGAACTGTCCCCCACCCGTTCGGTTCCCGGAAACATCCGCCGCCCCGAGTACGTCGGCAAGCCCGCGCCGGCGCCGTACACCGGGCCGGAGGTGCAGACCCCGGAGACCATCGAGGCGATGCGGATCGCCGGCCGTATCGCCGCGCGGGCGATGGGGGAGGCCGCGAAGATCATCGCGCCGGGCGTCACCACGGACCAGCTGGACAAGGTCGCCCACGAGTACATGTGCGACCACGGTGCCTATCCCTCCACGCTCGGCTACCGGGGCTTCCCGAAGTCGCTGTGCACCTCGGTCAACGAGGTGATCTGCCACGGCATCCCGGACTCGACGGTCCTCAAGGACGGTGACATCGTCAATCTGGACGTCACGGCCTACATCGGCGGGGTGCACGGCGACAACAACGCCACCTATCCGGTCGGGGACGTGGACGAGGAGTCCCGGCTGCTGGTGGAGCGCACCCGGGAGGCCCTCGACCGCGCGATCAACGCGGTCAAGCCGGGGCGGCAGATCAATGTCATCGGCCGGGTCATCGAGTCGTACGCCAAGCGCTTCGACTACGGGGTCGTCCGGGACTTCACCGGTCACGGCATCAGCACCTCGTTCCACTCGGGCCTGATCATCCCGCACTACGACAGCCCGCACGCGACGATGGTCATGCAGCCGGGCATGACGTTCACGATCGAGCCGATGCTGACGCTGGGCACCCACGAGTACGACATGTGGGACGACGGCTGGACGGTCGTGACGAAGGACCGCAGGCGCACGGCGCAGTTCGAGCACACGCTGGTGGTGACGGAGACCGGCGCGGACATCCTGACCCTCC
>NZ_JCAJZW010000045.1:0-69279 GCF_059510455.1 Streptomyces sp. NTD91 | reverse complement strand
ACCGACCCATACGCGACCATGGTTTCAGGGCTGGGAGGAACGAGCGCGTACCTTTTCCGTCTGTGGCGCCCCAGGGCTCCGCCTGCGGTTCCTGCGGCTTGCTCCGAGGTTTCTGCGGGGGCAGCACTCCGTGAGCGACGAGTGCCGAAAGGCGATATGCGTCTTTTCCGTACGCGCTGTCGGAACCTGACCGGCGTGGCCGGGAGCGTATCCGAGTGCTGCCCGGCAGGTGCACCGGACCGGACTCCTTCCAGAAGCCGCTCAAGGAATGGCGGGTCGTCCAAAGGTACGGGGATGGCCGCCTTCGCCCGCAGGTAAGGTTCACCCGTCCACCATCCGAGTAACCTCAGTGGTAATTGCGCTCGCAGTTGCTGGTCCAGCCGAGTGATGTCCGTGTACACGCCTAAGCAGGCAGGGCACGCCCGAGATGGCCCACGTCCGGGGGTGCCTCGGGTCGCCGGGCCACATGCCTGATCACATTGCGGCAGGCCCGGCGCTCCATCCGCTCCAGATACAGGGCGATACGGGTCTGGCGCTGGCGCTTCTGGCCCGGTCGCATGCAGCGGGGACGACATGGGGGGCCAGCCCCGTGATGCGTGCCGTCAAGGCGAGAGCGTCCCGTTCCGCCACCGAGTGCCACAGCAGACACCGGGTGGACTCCGGAAGGCGCTCGAATGCGAGAGCCAACTGGCCGTCATCGCGCCAGGGCCACCGCGATCCTGCCGACACCCAGTTCCTGAACTCTGGTGACAGTATTTCATGTTCCATGTGCCAGCCGGTGATCGCGGTTGTGCGGACGCTCGCCAGTAACTGCAGGCGCAGGCAACCGAGATGACAGCGGTCCACGGGCGACTCACCGGACAGTGTCCGATGCAGGAGGCCGGCAAAGACACGCGACGTCACCTCCTGCGCGTGCAGTGGACACGTCAGGCACTGCGCGGCGTAGGCCTGTACGGCGGAGCAATGGCGACGATAGAGATGCCGAAAGCAGTCGATTTCGCCGTTGTGTACCGCATGCGTCAAAGCTGCGTCGGAGAGGGACTGCGGAGACGGCCCCATGCCCACGAGCAGGTGCACTGTCTATCCCTTCGATCCGAAGCGCAGAGATCTTGTTGTTGTTCAGCCGAGGCCGCCTGATCGTTCCGGGGTGTGAGCTTCCTGGACGCATAGGCGGCTTCCAGCCCGTCGGTGCTCTGCGTCTTGCCGGATCACCCCCCCTTCGCTGGGGCGGGACCCTGCCGATCCCGCGATGTGCGTCCGCTGCCGCATTGACGCGCTTTCGGCGCTCCGCAGGGCCTTGGGTTCCCGCGTCGTGTGCGGCGATTCGACGGTGGCGGCAGCGCACGAATATGGGCATTCGCTGGGTCGCCGGCCGGGCAGAGGTGTAGCACATCTCCCTGGCGGACCTCAGCTCGGCATCAAGTCCTCGGCGGAACCCGGGGGGAACTGTCAAACTAACGGTGCCACTGGGGTGGTTGGGTTACTGGCGGGCTGCTCGCAGCCGGCTGTCGCGGGTGATGTCGAGGGTGCTCGGCGCGGACTTCCAGCGCATGGTCCAGGGGGCGGCCTGACCCTTGCCGGTGGGGTCGAGCGACATGATGGCGATGGAGACGCACTTCAGGGCGGCCCGCTCGTTCGGGAAGTGTCCGCGGGCTTTGACCGCTCGCCGGATCCGCGCGCCGACGACTCGATCGCGTTGGCGGTGCGGACGATGCGGCGGATCTCGGTGTAGAACCCCAGGAACGGAGTGAACTCCTCTCACGCGTTCGCCCCCAGCTTCACGATCGCCGGATACTTCCTGCCCCAGGCATCGGCGCACTCGGCGAACGGGCTCAGGCAGGTCCAGGCCAACTGGCATCTCCTGAGTCGTATCAGGAGCTTCTCGGACTCCGCGGGGGCTGGGCCAACGCTCGCAGACCACACATCGGTCGTCCGGAGCAGCAGCCACCCTGCCGCTCCGGTACCGGACTTCGGTCGGCCTGGCTCGTTGCCGGCATCGGCTATTCCTTGACGGCTCCCGCATTGGCGTCTTGGACGAAGTAACGCTGGAAGCAGAAGAAGAGCACGGCCACGGGCAGGGTGGCCAGGAGGGCTGCTGCCAGCTTCAATGGATATTGGGTGCCGCCGCCCAGGCCGCCGGAGACGAGTCGTGCGAGACCGGTGGTGAGGGTTTCGTACTGGCTGGACTGTGTGGCCACCAGGAAGTGCGTGAACTCGTTCCACGAGCCCTGGAAGGACAGGACGGTCAGGGTGAGCAGGGCGGGGCGGGCCATGGGCAGGACGATCGACCAGAAGGTGCGGAAGACGCCGGCGCCGTCCACACGTGCGGCTTCCTCCACTTCCCGGGGGATCGACTCGAAGAACTGCTTCATGATGAAGACGCCTGCCCCGTCCACCATCAGCGGCAGAATCATGCCGGTGTAGGTGTCGAAGAGTCCGAAGGTGTTGAGGACCAGGAACCTGGGGATCAGCAGGGCCACTCCGGGCACCGCCATCACCGCGATGATGAAGCCGAACAGCAGGGTACGGCCGGGGAAGCGCAGCCGGGCCAGGGCATACCCGGCCATCGAGTCGAACAGCACCCGTCCCGCGGTGACCACGACCGCGACGAACGCCGAGTTGCCCAGCCAACGCAGGAACGGCACCCCCTCGTCGGCCTGGCCGAGACCGAACAGCCGCTGGTAGGCGGCGGTCGTCGGCGTGGTCGGGATCAGGCCGAGTGGGTGTGCGGCCGCATCCGGGTCCGTTTTGAATCCGGTCACCAGTTGGATCACGAACGGCACCACGTACAGCAGCCCGAGCGCCACCACCAGCGCGTATCCGAGGAGCCGCAGCGGCAGCGGGAACCGGCCGAGGACCGGGTGGCCCTGTGCCCGGGCGGCTGCTGCTTTGGCGTTCATCGGTTCCTTCCGGGGCGGGTGGCGCGCTCACGCAGCAGGAGGCGTTGCAGGGCGGTCATGGTCAGGATCAGGACGAGCAGGATGAAGGCGATGGCCGCGCCCTGGCCGAAGTCGGCGTCGTCGAATGCGGACGAGTAGGACAGGTAGGCCGGCGTGAGGGTGGTGTTACCGGGAGCGCCCTGGCTCATCACGTAGACCTGGTCGAAGACCTGCCATGTGCCGATCAGGCCCAGGGTGAGCACGAGGAAGAGCACCGGCCGCAGGGCCGGCAGCGTCACGTGGCGCAGCATCTGGAATCGGCCCACGCCTTCGATGGCAGCTGTTTCCTCGAGCTCGCGGGGGATGTCCTGGAGTGCGGCGAGGAAGATCAGCATGAAGGTGCCGGAGGTCGTCCACACGGCCAGCAGGATGATCGTGCACATCGCGACCGACGGCCCGGACAGCCACTGGAACCAGGACAGCCCCATGAAGGAGTGATCGGCGAGAACACCCGTGGGGTGGTTGGGATCGACGAGGCCGAGACCGCCGAGCAGGAGCGAGAGCACCCCGCGGGGGTCGTTGAACCAGTTCGGGCCCTTCACCCCGATCCAGGAGAGCACGGTGTTGACGGCGCCGCTGCCCTGGAACAGGAAAAGGAAGATCGTGGAGACCGCGATGGAGCTGGTCACCGAGGGGAAGAAGAAGGCGGTGCGCAGTACGCCGCGGCCGCGCAGCATCCGCTGGTTGACGATGAGGGCCAGTGTCAGCGCGAGGACCGTCTGCAGCGGCACGGTCAGCACCACGTAGTAGAAGGTGTTGCGCAGCGAGGTGGCGAAGAGGGCGCGATCGAGACCGTCCTGCGTGAGCAGGGCACGGTAGTTGTCGAGTCCGGCGAACTTCGCCTGCCCGCTGAACGGATTGGACTGCCCGTCCCAGTGCAGCAGGCTCACCCACAGCGCCATCAGGGTCGGCAGCACCAGGAACAAGCCGAGAACGAGCACCATGGGGCTGACGAACAGCCAGCCCCAGGCGCCTTCGCCGCGGCGCCCCGAGCGCCTGGCGGGGGAGACGTGGGGCGCCGCGGCCGGGCCGGGCCCGCCGGGAGCGTCAGGTGCGCCCGGCAGGCCGGCCGTCGGGGAACCCTCACCCGCACGAGCGCGCGCGTGGGGTTGAGGACGGTGTGACGCATGCGCGCACATGGCTGATCAGTCGCCCTTCGCCAAGGCCTGCTCGCCGTTGCGCTGCAGGTCGGCGAGGATCTTCTTGGGATCGGCGGTGCCCAGCGACGCGAGATCGGTGTTGAACTGGGTGAGAACCTTCTCGAAGCCCGCCACGGTCACGGGACCCTGCGCGTAGGCACTGCCGTCGACCCACGCCTTCGCCGAAGGGTCCTTCTTCGCGAACTCGGCCAGGGCGCTGGTGCGGGAGGGCATCACGCCGAAGGCGTCGGCGTTCCTCAACTGCTGCGCGGCGGAGGTCAGGTACTTCACCAGGTCCACGGCGGCTGCGCGGTGGGCACTCTCGGCTGCCACGCCCCAGCACTGACTGAAGGCGAGCGTGCCCTTGCCGGCCGGGCCGGAGGGCAGTGGGACCGCCTTGTACTTCACGCTGGGATAGTCAAGCTTCATGGCGCCGATGAGCCAGTTGCCCTCGATGGTCATGGCCGCCTTGCCCTTGCCGAGGGCCTCACCGCCCCACCCGGTGTCGACCTGGTTGGCGTACTTCATGGAGCCGGACTTCAGCAGGGACCGCACGTACTGGAGCGCCTTCGTGTTCTGGCTGCTGTCGGCGGTCATCCTCGTCTGGTCACCGTTGGTGATCCAGCCACCCGCCTGCTTCATGAAGACACCGAGCCGCGCGTACTCCCCGTTGGTGACCAGCCCGGTGACGCCGCCACCGGTCAGCTTGCCCGCGACCTTCTTCAGCTGGTCCCAGGTGGTCGGATAGTCCTTGTCGGTCAGCCCGGCCTTCGTCCACAGATCCGTGTTGATCGCCAGGGCGAGGGTGGAGGTGTCCTTGGGCAGGCACACCAGCTTCCCGTCGTAGGTGAAGGAAGAACGGAGTTGGGCGGAGAAGTCGGCGGCGTCCTTGATCTGGTCGCCGTACGCGTACAGAGAGCCGCCCTTGGCGTAGTTGGCGAACTGGTCGGAGTTGACGTAGAAGGCGTCCGGCGGCTTGTGCCCGGCGAAGGACTGGGCGAGTTGCTGGTTGATGTCCTTGGCGACGTCCACCGTCACCGTGTTGCCGGACTGCTTGGCGTACGCGGCCGCCGCCTCTTTGACGGCCTTGGTCTCGGCGTCGCCCGAGCTGGCGATCAGCACCGTCAGATGCTGCTTGGAAGCGGTGTCCTGCTGGGTCTTCCTGTCGCTGCCGAAACTCGACGAGCAGCCGGTGGCGGCCATCAGCGCCGCGCAGGTGACGAGGGACGCTGCGGCCGTACGGTTGACCATGGATTCCTCCGGGGGTCGGGGTGATACGTGCGGCTCCACCCGGGCGGCGCGGCGTGCGAGCCCGGGACGGGGAGGAGGTGGGGTCTTTCGGGTGAGGAAGCGCCGGCCGGGCAACGGACGGTCCGGCCGCTCGGTGGCGCCTACTCGGTGCTGGTGGGCGGTGTCGCGGTGGTGCTGTCGCGCACGACCAGGGACGGTTCCAGCAGGACACGCTCGGGCGGCGCGTCGGGGGCGGCCATTCGAGCGAGCAGCAGCCGCACGCACTCCCTGCCGACGTCCTCCAGCGGCTGGTCGACGGAGGTCAGTGCGGGCGAGAGGAACTCGGCGGTCGGCGAGTCGTCGAAGCCGACCACGGCGACATCGCGGCCGGGCATGGCGCCGCGCTCGCGCAGCGTCTGGTAGCAGCCGAGCGCCAGCATGTCGCTGGCCGCGACCACCGCGGTCGCCCCCGCGTCCAGGAGAGGCTTCACGGCGGCACGGGCGGCGTCGATGTCGTTCACGCTCTGCCCGCGTCGACCTCGGGTGGGCAGCCCGTGTCGGCGCATGGCCCGCTGCCAGCCCTCTGCGCGATCGTCGCCGGCACCGGAGGAGCCGCGCTCCCAGCCCAGGAAGGCGACCTTGGTATGCCCCTGGGCGACCAGGTGCTCGACGGCGGCATCCGTGCCCGAGGCACCGTCGACGTCGACCCAGTCGCCGATCTGCCGTCCCGACCACATCCGGCCGAAGCCGACGAACGGCACGCCCCGTTTGGCCAGCCATGCCTGGCGTGGGTCGCCCCGCTCGGTCCCGCTGAGCACGAAGCCGTCGACATCGTGCTGTGCCAGCAGTTCTTCGTATCCCTCCAGGGCCGGGCCGCCGGGCGGACAGGCGAACAGCAGGATCCGGTAGCCGGCCTCGTCGGCGGCCTGCGACAGGGCGTGCAGGAACCGGTCCAGGACCGGTTGGCTGGACGGTGCCGGCTGAATGCCGTAGCCGATGAGCTTGCTCGAGCGGGTGCGCAGCGCCTGAGCGGCGCGGCTGGGGCGGTAGCCCATCTCGTCGATCGCGCGGCGCACCCGCTCAAGGGTCTCGGTGCGCAGCAGGTCCGGCGAGTTGATCGCGTTGGACACGGTCTGCGGGGAGACGCCGGCCCGGGCGGCGACCATGGCGATGGTCACCGGGCTGCCCTTGGCCGAGGAACTGCGGGTGGAGCGGGGCATCGAGGTCTCCGGGATCGGTTGAGCTCAGGCGTGAAGCCAGAGAAGTGGCGCTTTATTTGAGCGATCCAAAGGGGATTGTCAGCCCTACGAACTCGTGGTTAGTGTCTTTGGATCGATCCAATGCCTGAGAGGTTCCGCTCTGTTGGACACCACTGTCAAGTCCCAGGACCCCAACGACCCGATCGCGGCCCCTGGTTCGATCGTCCAGGGCCTGCAGCCGTTCCTGCACGACAGCGTCGTCACGCTGTGCGCACCGAGCTTCGTGATCTCGCATGCGGACGGGCAGCTCGACGGCGGTGCGGACGGCTTCTTCCACGGAGACAGCAGGGCCCTGGCCCGGCTGACCGTCACTGTCGACGGCATCGCGCTCGCACCGGTCTCCGGGAGGCTGGACGGGGCCGACCGGGCGGATTTCCGCGCGATCCTTCGCGGCCTCGGTGAGGTGACGCCGGACCCGGCGGTCGCCCTGCACCGGCGCCGCACCGTCTCCGCCGGCCGCCTTCAGGAGACCTTCGAAGTACGCAATGCCGGCACCCGGCACGTCCGCTTCCGGGTGTTGGTCCAGGCGGCCACCGACCTGGCGCTGATGGAGCAGGTGAAGTCCGGTCAGGTCCTCGACGGCGCGTCGGCCGAGGCCGTGTCGGGCGGACTGGTCTGGTCGCGTGCCGGATTCTTGGTACGCCTGCTCAGTACCCCGGCGCCCGACACACTGGACGCGGCAGCCGGGCAGCTGTCGTACGACATCGAACTGCCACCCGGTCAGTCCTGGAGCACACGGGTGGACTGCACGGCCGGGTACGACGACGGTGACCAGTTCCCGGCCGCGCCTGCGGACCGGGTGCCCTGGCGTACCCCCGTACTGCGCAGCGCGGACCGGCGCTTCGACCGCTGGCTGGAGCAGTCGGTCGCGGACCTGGACCGGCTGCGCCTGACCGACCCGCCTCCCGGCGACGGAGCCGAAGCTCGCGTCGATCAGTTCCTGGCCGCCGGAGCCCCCTGGTACCTGACCCTCTTCGGCCGTGACTCGATATGGGCGGCCCGCATGCTGCTGCCGCTGGGCACGGACCTCGCAGCCGGCACGCTGCGCACGCTCGCCCGGCGCCAGGGCGGCGTCGTCGACCCGGCCACCGAGGAACAGCCGGGCAAGATCCTGCACGAAGTACGGCGAGCCGGTCAGGAGTTCACCGACACGTTCGCGCTGCCCCCGGTGTACTACGGCACCGTGGACGCCACGCCACTGTGGATCACCCTGCTGCACGACGCGTGGCGCTGGGGCCTGGCCCCGGCCGAGGTCGAACGGCTCATGCCGCACGCCGAGTCGGCACTGTCCTGGATGCGCGACCACGGTGACGAGGACGGCGACGGCTTCCTGAAGTACGTCGACCAGACCGGCCGGGGCCTGGTCAACCAGGGCTGGAAGGACTCGGGCGACAGCATCCGCCACCGCGACGGCCGCCTCGCCGCGGCGCCGATCGCCCTGTGCGAGGTGCAGGCGTACGCCTACGAGGCGGCACGGGGCGGCGCAGCGCTGCTGCGCGCCTTCGGCCGCCCGGGGGCCGACGAATGGGAGGAATGGGCCGAACGCCTGGCCGGCCGCTTCCGGGACCGGTTCTGGGTGGAGGACGCGTACGGCCCGTACCCGGCGGTCGCCCTGGACCGCGACGGCCGACCGGTGGACTCGGTGACCTCAGGGTTCGGCCACCTGCTCGGCACGGGTCTGCTGAGCCATGAGGAGAGTGCCGTGCTGGCGAGCCGGCTGAGGGCTCCGGACCTCGACTCCGGGCACGGGCTGCGCACACTGAGCACCGACTCGGTGGGCTTCAACCCTTACGGGTATCACACCGGTTCGATCTGGCCGCACGACACGGCGATCGCCGTGCACGGCCTGGTCCGGGCCGGTTTCCCCGAGGCGGCGGCCCCGCTGGCGGCGGGCCTGCTCGCCGCTTCCGCCGCCTTCGACTCCCGCCTGCCCGAACTGTTCGCCGGCCACGGCATCGAAGCGGGCACCCACCCCGCCCCCTACCCCGCCTCCTGTCGGCCACAGGCGTGGGCGGCGGCGTCATCCGTCCTCGTGCTCCAGGCTGCCCTGGGCCTCGACGCGGACGTACCCGCGGGCACGGTGACGGTCGAGCCCACCTTCGCCCGCGCGTACGGCCCGCTGACGGTCGCGGGACTCCAGGTCGCCGACGGCCACCTGCAGGTCACTGTCACGGCGGACGGCACGACGACCGTGGTGGCGCCGGAGGGGCTGACAGTGGTGCACAGGTGAGGGCACCCAGCGGTCCAAGCAGGCGGTGACTGGGCCGGCTTGCACGGCGAGGAGCCTGCTGTACGCGAGCTCCATCCCCGCGGGGACGTCGGTGACCGTTTCCCGTGCGATCCGCAGGCGCTTCAGGCTCGCACGGCCGCTTCAGGTCCCCGGACGGCTGCGCTGGTTCGGCTTCCGGCTCTTCCACCCGAGCCCGAGCCACTGCCTCGCGGGCTTCCACCCCCTCGAACAGCGAGCCCGTCTCCCCCTCCTCCACCACCACGGTAGAGACGAGCGGCCGCGAACACAGCCCGGCCGGAGGCCGGATGTCGGAGGCAGGGACTGATCTCCGTGCCCGCCGTCGACAGGAGAGCACAGCACGCCAGGGAGCACCGGCCCGGGTCCGCCACCGCATGCCGTCCATCAGCCGGCGCCGCGTCCACACTGGTGGACGGCCAGGTGGACGCCCTGCCGCCGTGCCCCCGGCCCTTTCGTCGTTCGTCCATGCCGGGCGCGACCCGACACCGGCCCGCTCGGGTCGCGGCCGTCGGCCGGGTCGGGGAGATTCAGCTTCCTCGGCGCACCGCCCCCGCCAGAATCCGGGCTTCGACCGCTTCGTACTGCCGGCGCTGTTCCTCCGCCTTTTGCCGCCCGGAGATCTTTGTCCCTGTCCAGCCGAGAGCGAAGCCCAGGGGTATGGAGACAAGGCCGGTGGTGGTGAACGGGAACCAGTTGAAGTCGGAGTGCGGGAAGGCGGAGAAGGGGGAGCCGGAGACCAGGTTGGTGCCGGTCATGAGGACAAGGGTGGCAAGTGTGCCGCCGATCAGGGTCCACAGCAGGCCCGTGCGGGTGTAGCGGCGCCAGAAGAGGCTGTAGATCAGTGCCGGTGCGAGTGCGGATGCACCGATGGAGGCCGACAGCAGTGCCAGCGGCTGCAGATTGTGGTGCTGGACGAGGGTGGCCAGCAGGATGGTGGGGGCGCCCACCATCAGGGCGGAGACCCGGGCGATGGTCATCTCACGGCGGGGAGTCGTCTCACGGTGTGCGAGCAGGTCGTGAGCCAGGGTGTTGGCACAGGCCAGGATCATGCTGGCGACCGATGCGAGCAGGGTGAGGAAGAGCGCCGTTGTGACCATGGTGAACAGGAACGTTTCGGATGCGGACACGTCCGCCCCGAACGCGGCCCGTGAGCCCAGCAGATAAGCGGTCCTGCCCGTGGGGTCGGCTCCGGCGATCGTCGCGCGCCCGATCAGCGCCGTCGCCCCGAAGCTGACGACCGTGCAGATCAGCATGAAGAGTGCGACACACGGCACGGCCCAGGACATCGACCGGCGCACCTGACGGGCACTGTTCGCTGCGTACATGCGCATGGTGACATGGGGCAGACAGGCACCGCCGAGGACGACGGTCAGCTCCGAGCTGATCATGTCGAGCCGGGGGCTGGGGCCGCCTGCGAATTCGAGACCGGAGTGCAGGAAGGCCCGCCCCACGCCGCTGTGCGCTGCCGCGGCCGAGAACAGCTTGCCCGGGTCCCAGTCGAACTGCCGCAGAATCAGGGCGGCGACGACCGCGCCGGAGCCGAACAGCATCACGATCTTCAAGACCTGGATGAGGGCGGTGCCCTTCATACCGCCGATCGTCGCGTAGCTGATCATCAGCGCACCGATCCCGACGATGCACCCGGTCTTCAGCGAGTCACTGGAGAAGCCGAGGATGAACGCCAGCAGGTCACCCGTGCCGGCGAGCTGGATGAGCATCATCGGCAGCAGGGCCGCGATCGTCGCCGCGCAGGCGGCGATGCGCACACTGCGCCCGGGCATCCGTCGCGCAAGCACGTCGCCCATGGTGAACCGGCCCGCGTTGCGCAGCGGTTCCGCCAGCAGGAACATCAGCAGCATGAGGGAGAGGGCTATGCTCAGCGCCAGGACGACGCCGTCGTACCCGTCGAGCGCGATCACCCCGCCTGTGGACAGGACCGTCGCCGCGGAAATGTAATCCCCGGCGATGGCAAGGCCGTTGCGCATCGGCGACAGCGATCCGTAGCCGGTGTAGAACTCGTCCAGGTCGTCACCGTCGGGCCCTGTCATCACGCACAGCAGCAGGATGATCGTAGCGACCGTCGTGAAGGCCACCAGAGACATCGTCTGCGTGGAACTGCTGAAGCCGCTCACTGTGCCACCCCTCGCTTCACGTCCACCTCGGCCTGCTTTCGCATGCGGTCCGCGATCGGGTCGACTCTGCGGCGCGCGGTGTGCTCATACAGGCCGACCGACAGGCAGGTGACGGGTACCTGCAGAAGCCCGAGCAGCAGCCCTACGGACAGGCCGCCCGAGACCGTGCCCGCCATCAGTGACGGCGTGAACGCGGACAGCACCAGAAAGAGCATGAAGTATCCCAGCGCCGTGAACGTCGCCACGCGCCGTTGGGTGCGGTAGGCCCCGCGCAGCTCGCGCAGGTCGCTGTGGTGACTGAGTGCCGTATGGGGCGTCGTCCCACTGTCGAACCCCGGTCGTGGCTCCCGGGAGTACGTGACATCGGAAGGGGAGACATAGGATCCGGGGCCGAACGGCACCCCTGGACGGTGCGGCTGGGACTCCGGATACACGAACGGATCTTGCAATCCCGTCTCTCCTTGCGTGGCTCGTGGACCCATGCGGGACCGAAGGGAAGCGGGGGGCGAGTGCACGTTACTCGTAGGTAGCGACCCGCACCAGACTCTGACCGAACTGAGCGGTTGGTATGCAGCTGGCCGATGACTGTATCGACTCCTTCTGAACACCGAGGGGGCATCGACGGCGAGCGCGTACCCGGCAGCGCGGATCCCACCCGGGCCCCGCCATGGGCACCGGGCCGAACCGGCGGCCGGGGTGACAGGAGTGTGCGGACAGGTGCCCGGAGCCTGTCCGGAGGCGTGATCATGTGGCGGCGAAAAGGGGTGGCCCGGACGATGATGGGGCTAGTGGTTCCCAGTCGACCGCGACACCGTGCGAGGAGGTGGGACCCATGAACGCCGTATCGATGTGGGTGCTCCCCCCTCCCGTCACGGTCGGGCGACTGACGTAGCTGTTGCCGGGAGCGCCTCGACAACAAGGCACTCCCGAAAGGCAACACTCATGCATTCTCTGCAGTTCACCGCCGAGTCGTCGTCGAATGGCCTGATCCTCTGGTCGCCGGTCTCCCACGCGGCCGATCGCGCACCTCTGATCCCGATGGCCCACGGCGGCGGAAATCACAAGAAGCACCCGGCGATGTCCGGCCGTGCCCACCTCCTCGTCACCGGCTGCGGCTTCCACGTCGCAGTCATCGACGCGGCCGGTCACGGCGATCGGCCGCGCACGGTGCACGACGGCGAGGCCGAGATCGCCGCGGGCCAGGTTTGAGGCTGCGCGTCCAGATGAGGGATCCGCCTAGGGCGTGTTTCGAAAGGAGCGTCGTCCGCCCGGAGGGCGGGGTCCGCGGCGTCTGGTGCGGTGCATCGCAAGGCGGAGGGTCGTCCTCGTACCGGGCGTACGTGGACGATCCCGACAACGCGGCGAGGTGCCGTGCCAGGCGTCGCGGACCAGACGGGACTTTCGAAACACGCCCTAGGTGGAACCCCGCCTCGGCCGCCGGCCGACCACCGTCTCTGCCGCGCCGCTTCCTGCGGTTCGCGGTCTGGTCAGACTTCGCCGGGATGACGCCTCGATCCCCCGTCTGCGCGGGTTGGTGCGGTTCGCCCGCGAGGAGTACGCCTCCGTTGTGTGTGGATGACGCGCGATGATCAGTTGCTCGCGGCATGGCCGACACCGGGTGCCGGGCGACGACTCAGTGGGCGGGAGCCTGCTCGGACGACGGCCGCCACTCCCGCCTGATCAGCCCGTAGACCCACGAGTCAGAGACCTCGCCGTTGACGACGCAGTCTTCCCGCAACGTCCCTTCACGCACGAAGCCGAGCTTCTCCAGTACGCGGGCAGACGCCGCGTTGCGCGTATCGGTCTCAGCCTGGACGCGATTCAGGTCCAGCGTGTCGAATGCCCACCGCAGCAAAGCGCGCGCGGCCTCGGTCGCGTAGCCGTGGCCCCACGCTGCGTCGTCGAAGCAGTAGCCAAGCGACGCGCTGCGGTGGTCCGGGTTCCACCTGTTCAGGCTGCACCAGCCGATGAAAGCGCCGTCGGAGACACGATCCACGGCCAGCCGCGCCCCGTTGCCGTCCTGTGCCATCTGCCGGCAAGCCGCGATGAACTTCTCGGCGCGCACGCGTTCGCTCCACGGGGGCGCGTCCCAGTAGCGCAGCACGTAGGCGCTACTGTGCAGTGCGAAGAGGTCGTTGGCATCCGCGTCTTCGAATGCACGCAGTCGAAGGCGAGCGGTGTGCAACGTGGGGGTGGGCAGCGACGAACTCATGTTCCCTCCCCTGACCGGTGGCCGATCAATCAGACATCCCGATGCGGGTGACTCGCAATGGGTTTTCTCGGCGGGCCGACAGTACGACGTGTCCGCTCATCGGCGCGACGGAGCGCCCCCCGGCGGACGGCACTCGAGGTCAGGCGCAGTTCGACGTTTCGGTCGAGCTGGGCAGGCTGGGTGTGGCCCGCCCGGACGGGCTACTCCTGGCGACACGGGCGATCTTGGTCGTCGAGGAGCGTGACTGGGCCGGGCTCGCGCCGGCCGGGCCGCCGCATGGGTGCCGTCCGACGGAGTGTCGGAAGCGGCGGTTAGGGTCTGCGCCATGACGCAGATGTTCGATGTTCGCCAGGGCCTGGATGATGCACGCGCGGACCGGGAGGCCGCGTGGCGGTTCGTCCGTGACTTCGCGCAGGCGTGGGTGGAACCGCTCACGGACGGCGACGGCTTCACCGAGGAGGACCTGGCAGCGGCGGAGGAACGTCTCGGCGTAAGCCTGCCGAGCGCCCTCGGCGAGATGTACCGGCTGCTCGGGCGCCGCGAGGATCTGACGAGCAACCACGATCGGCTGCTGCACCCGGACCGGCTCTACGTCGACGCTCGAAGCGAAGCGCTGGTCTTCCGGGAGGAGAACCAGGGCGCCTGCTCCTGGGGCGTACTGCTCAAGGATCTCGACCAGGCTGATCCGGGGGTTCATGTGCTGGCGGACCTGGCCGACCGGCAGGCCCAGCGGTGGGAGCCGTGGATGGAACGCCTGTCGTGGATGGCCGTCGAGATGGTGCTTGCGGAGTCCCTGCACGCACCGGAGCACCTGAGTGACTTCCTGTACGAGCCAGATCCCGAATACACGCAGATCCTCGAAGAAAGGTGCGAGAAGCTGCCGTTCCCGGCCTATCCGGCCAGTGGTTTCGAGGGCACCCGCTGGTTCCTCGGCGCGGACGTGGTGCTGCGGGACGAGGAGGGCTGCGTGCCTGTGAGGGCTCGGACCGAGGAAGCACTGGACGCGGTCCGAGCCCTGCTCCCGGGGGACTGGCTCAACGGATAGTCAATTTGTCGACGAGACTGCGAGCCTCGTCCGGCTGATGTGGCTGGCCGTGCAGCGCTCGCGGACTGCGTTCACGGCGGGCGTCGGGATCGACCCCGAGGACTTCATCAGGACTTCATCGGGCAGGAACTGGCGGCGAAGACCGCCGAGCGGTGCCACGGCCGACTCACCGCGCAGGGACTCGACCCCGCCGACGGCGGATCCGTGTCCAGGTGCCGGAGGAGAAGAAGCTCCTGTCGATCTTCACAGACGTCTTCGACCGCTTCTGCCGCTTCCCGGCCGCCCACCGCGGTGCCGAGGGGATCCCGGCGGAGGACACCGGCGCGTACCGGGAAGCGAACCCGGAACTGACCGACGGTTTTGGCAGTACGACATCTCCGCCCCGGAGTCGGCGCTGTCCTGCCTGAACCGGCTCCCGTTGCGTGACAACGGGCAGATGGTGGACCTGACCGATCCCTCGGGCGTTGCTCCAGATGGTGGGCGGCCTGGAGAACCGCATCGCCGGGTTTCTGAGCGGCGTCACCGGATGGTCGTCATGCCGGCAGGGCCGTACGGCTGAGCCGGGCCCGACACGATGTCCGTCGCCCCCGGGCCGGGCCGACGGGAGTGGGTAACTGGTCTCCCCACTTGTCAGACGAGCCGCCCGTTCGCCATGGAAGACGTGGCCCCGCTGTGCCTGGGGGCGCGGGTCATGACAGCCGCCGCGGGCAGGGCGCGACGTTCTCGGCGGTACCGTCACCGGATGGTCGAACGGGCGGCTCGCCGTACTTCATTGGAGGATCAGTGCACGTCTTCCGTGCTTTGCGCCCGCTCTTGGCCGTCGCCTCGCTGGGCCCGGCGCTGGTTGCCCTGCCGGCGTCCGCCACGCCCGCCGTCGGCGCCCTGGTCCAGCCGGCGTCGGACACGCACGCGTCCCGGTCCCCCGATTCCGGTCCGGCTGAGCACCATGACACCTCGCCACCGCTGCGCGACCTGTGGCAGACGGCCCCGAGTCTCCCCACCGCACCGTACACGGCACTGCCCAGAAGGAAGCCGTATCGGTCAAGCCCGCAGCCGTCCGCCCCCCACCTCGTCCCCGATCCTGTGGTGCAGTCCCACCAGGGCCTCCGGCCCCGGATCCCGCTGAGGACCAACTTCGAGGGCATTCCGGGGGAGGGCACGGTCCTTCCGCCGGACCCCAACGCCTCGGTCGGCTCACGCCAGATCGTGGAGACGGTCAACAACCGACTGGCGGTGTACTCCAGGACCGGTGCAGCGGAGCTGGGGCCGACGCCGACCGCAACCCTGTGGCAGGGTTTCGGGGGTCTGTGCGAGATGGAGGAGTCCCGCTCGGACCCCGTGGTCCGCTGGGACACCCTGGCCCGACGGTGGATCATCACCGAGATCGCGTACGACCAGGAGATGACCTCGTTCCGTCTGTGCGTGGGCGTCTCCGCCACCCAGGACGCCACCGGCTCCTACCACCGGTACTCCTTCGTGTACCGGCAGCTTCCCGACTACCCGAAGGTCGGCGTGTGGCCCGATGCCTACTACGTGGGTCTCAACACCGAAGACCCGGAGGTCTGTGCCTGGGACCGGGCGAGAATGCTGCGCGGCCGCAACGCGAGCCAGCAGTGCTACAACGTCCCGGCGCCGTCGCAGGACGAGGCCCCCGGCTTCCTGCTCCCCTCCGACCTCGACGGCAGGCACGCGCCCCCGTGGGGCGAGCCCAACACGCTGGTCACCCTCGGTGCCACCGGCGACACCTTGCAGTACTGGCGGTTCCATGTGGACTGGACGCGCCAGGCGCGTACCCACGTCGCCGGCCCCCATGAGGTGCGGGTGGCCCCCTACACCCGTGCCTGCCAGAACACCGATCCCGTCAGGTGCGTCCCGCAGGCCGGCACCACCCAGAGGCTGGACTCGATCTCCGAGTGGCCGATGTACCGGCTCGCCTACCGCAACTTCGGCGACCACCAGTCGCTGGTGTTCAACCACACGGTCGAGGCCCGCGGCGGGGCGGGTGAGCGCTGGTACGAACTGCGGCTGCGCCGCGGCCGGCTGGTCGTCCACCAGCAGGGCACCTACGCTCCGGACCCCACCTACCGGTGGATGGGCTCCGTTGCCGAGGACAGGGTCGGCGACATCGCCCTGGGCTACTCCCGGTCGTCCTCGCTGGCGCACCCGTCGGTTCGCATCACCGGGCGCCTGGCGCGTGACCGGCGAAACCTGATGACGTTCCACGAGACCACCGTGTGGACCGGCGCGGGCTCCCAGACCGGGAGCAACCGCTGGGGCGACTACACCTCCATGGCGATCGACCCGCTGGACGACTGCACGTTCTGGTACACCAACCAGTACCAGCCGACCGACGGCGCGAGGAACTGGCGCACCCGGATCGCCTCCTTCCGGTTCCCCGACTGCCGCGTCCACCACCCTCACCACCGTCATCACCGGTGACATCCTCGGGGGGACGGCGATACGCCGTCGCCCGTCGATGCGGCACCCCACTCACTTGGTGAAACGTTCGACGCCATGACCGTCGTCCTCCGCCGTCGGCCTGGCCGTCGCGGACGACGGTCCTTCGGCCGACAACCTCGCAAGGCGCATGTCGGACGAGACCACCCCCA
This sequence comes from Streptomyces sp. NTD91, assembly GCF_059510455.1. Lineage (NCBI taxonomy): Bacteria > Bacillati > Actinomycetota > Actinomycetes > Kitasatosporales > Streptomycetaceae > Streptomyces > Streptomyces sp. NTD91. The sequence goes on along the minus strand of NZ_JCAJZW010000045.1, from coordinate 52,466 downwards.
CCTGGTGAGGAGCTTACTGGCTAGGGCATCATGGGTAGTCTGCCTACCTCCAAGGCCCTCTAAAAGTCATGAGGAACGGGGCGGCCAGATCAGGCTAGCCGTCACTAACAGCTGCTCAGCGTCCATCGGACGTCGAGACTGAGCGGCCGACCCCCGGTTGAGCCACTCGGCGGACTCCTCGGCTCCGCTCGTTTCCTTTGTGGCGAAATGACCGAGTGTTACCTTTTGTGAAGAAGACGTTGGATGTGCGCACGGTTACAAGGGCTCTGAGAAGGTGTCGGGCCTGGCCAGTCGTCTTGGTGACGTCGTTGATGCTCACAGGCATTGGCGCCGCTGGCGCCGGTAACTCCGGGGCGCGAGTCCTTCCCTCGGTCGGTGAAGCGAAAAAGTGGTCGACGCCCGGGCCGCAGCGTGCCCTGAGCGGGGTGCTGCAACCGGGGCCTGCGGTCCACGCGCGGACCGGCCCCGCAACCCCGACTCCCGAGGCCGGCCACGCCCCGCACCGGCTGGGCCGTCCCCGGCGGCGCGGCGGGCCGGCCGACCCGAACCCCGTGCTGGTGCCGGACGTGTCCCCACGCCTGGGGGCACCGCTCCCGGGCCCGGACCACAACCCGGCTCCACCGCTCGGCGACCACAGGCGGCTGACCCTGTTCCGCGACACCACCGTCCCGGTGACGACCGGGCACGACTTCTCCAAACCGGAGCCCAGCACCGACCAGTCCGGCCCGGACGTCTTCGCCACCGGCAACTTCCACGCCGAGTTCTCCCGCGACAACGGCAGAATCTGGCACGGGCTGGACCCGTACACCATCTTCGGCCCCGACTTCTGCTGTGACCAGGTCACCAAAGCCGACCACTCCTACCACCGGCAGCACTGGGTGCTGCAGTACATTCCCGCCTTCCTGGGCCATCAAGGTGGTGGCCATCTGGTGCTCGCGAACTCCAGGATCGGGGACTTCGTCAACTGGCGCCCCTACACGATCACACCGTCCACCTTCGGCTGGTCCAACGACCTGAACCTTGACTACAACGACATCGTGATCGGCCACCGCTACCTGTACCTGACGACCCGCATCATCAAATTCCACGACGGCGTCGACGAGTACGACGTGCTGGCCGCGGCACTCCTGCGAGTCTCACGCGCCGATCTGGCCGCGGGGCGTCCGGCGCACTACGACGCGATCGCCCGCACCGACACAGTCGGGGGTGCGGGCTACGGGGAAGACGGAGACCTCCGGGTCCCCCAGGGCATCACCGATGTCGCCTACGCGGCAACGACCACCCTGCCGCGGGGCAAGGGCCGCCGCCTGCGCCTGCTGGTCTGGCCGGAGAGGTCCAAGTGGGTCACCACCGTGGACCGAACCGTCCCGCCCTTCCGCTACATGACGTGGCAGGTGCCGGCGTTCGAGGGTGACTGCAGCAGTAAGGACAAGATGGTCAACAACTGGTGCACCACCACATCCGGTCAGGTCTGGGCAGCACGCGGCCGCGGCTACCTGTGGTTCGCATGGGCGGCTCAGCAGTACGGCACGAAGCGCCCCTTCCCGTACGTCAGGATCACCACCGTCCGCGAGTCAGACCTGCGCATCGGTCCCAGCCACGACGTGTACAGCCGCACCGTCGGCCACGCCTATCCTGCGATCGCCCCGGACGAGTTCGGCCACATCGGCTACCTCGACACCTTCGGTGGCGGCACCGGGAACAGGCACTACTTTCCGGGCGCCATGATCGCCGTCTTCGACGACGTCATCCCCGTCTCCCCGACCGTCGACTACTTCCTCCCCGGCAGGGGCAATTCCTGCCCTCCCCATACGGAGGTACCGGAGGAAGGAGACTGGGGCGACTACCTCACCATCCGCGGCTGGCAGCGGGGCCGCGGCGTCTGGATCGCCACTGCCATGGCACGCAAGGACAACGACCCGGCTGAATGCCTGACATGGACGCCGATGACCATTAAGAACATCGTCTTCGGCTGGGAGTGCGACCGCCACGAATACGAGCGAGGCCTTCACAGCACCCAGCACTGAAGGGACTATCACCTTCCGGTAATCCTCACCGTGCAGGTCTCCAAGCGCCGGGCGGCCGAACGCGACGAGGACGCGGTGGCCACGTGGATCAGGAAGAAGTGGCCGGCGGTGGAAAGACGACATGGCCCGGGGCCGATCCGGGAGGCCTCGCACACCGAGCTCGTGGGCAGCGGCGAGGGCTGCTGTCACGGCGACCCGGGCCACTGTGCTGTCCGTGGCGGCGGCGGTCGCCATACCCACGGCACTGCTCGAGACCATACCGAGCACGACGCGGGCCGATGCTCGGGCGCGGGCGGCGTAGGGCAGGCTGTGTCCGAAGAGGGCGCACGTGGACTCTCCGACGGCGTACACCACCAGGTCCGCTCGGCCTATGGTCGGCAGGATCAGACTCGGCGCGGCCGCCGCCGTGAGGACGCTGAGCGCTGTCCTGGGCCACGGATCGGTCGCCCGGCCCAGCCGCAACACGCCGCGCGTGGACAGCGGCTGCAGCGGGATGGTCTTTCCGGTGGGGATGGGTCGCTCGCTGAGTGTTGCAGCGTCACATCGGAGCCCGAACCCCCCGGCCCGCGGACGCGTCAGGGACCAATGCCTTGAAACCTGCGACTCAGTGGCCGGCGCTCCGGCCGTTACGACCGGTGGCGAGCCTGCTCTCCAGACCGGCGATGAGCGTGTCCATCACCAGACGCAACATACGATCCTGGTCAGGGGCTGCGCGGTCAGTGAAGGTGGCCTCGTCCTCGTCGCAACCGAGCCCGGACGGCTTGAGGTTCGACCACTGCTCGAGTGAGCCGTTGAGTTCGGCGTTGAGGACACCGATGACGGCGGCGGCCAAGAGCGCGGCGATCTCGGGGACCTCTGACTCCGGCACGCGGATCTCGGGCTCCAGGTCGGAGATCAGATGTGGTGAGTGGGGCGGGCCGACGAAGTGCGGCATCATCATGTGGCGGTCCCGGTCGTGCTCGGGTGGATCGCACGTGATGATGTTCGGCTCCAGGGAGATGACGGCTTCCCTGATCGGCTCGGCCCCTGGCTGTGCCGATCCCTCGGCCGGTTCCGGGGCGGGGGCCGGGGCGGAGCGCCTTCTGGGATCCGAACTCACCCGCGGGTCGTGGAGCAGGGAGACGATCTCCCGGCATGTGCTGACGACGTAGGTGCCGTCCGGCTGCCGCGACACGGTGTCTTGCGCAGTTCCTCGTAGAAGGGGTAGGGGTTGGCGCGGTTGGCGTAGCGGAGGGCCTGCTGTCAGGGGGTTTCCTCGGTCATGAGGCTTCCCTCTTTCTTCCTGTCGGTCTGTCCGCCTGCACGCTCGGCCCGGCGGTCGCGTCGGCGTCAGCGGCGCCTAGGACGGAACTCGGCCCTCCGCTCGCTCGGGTCGTGGCCGGTCAGGACAACGTCGGGAACTCCCCCGGGGGCGCCGCGTTCAGGGAACTGGGCCGGGACCGGCTTCATGTCGGACGGCCGGTCCCAGCCCGGCGGCGGAGGCGGGAACGGGGCCGACTGCTGGATCATGTCTCCGTAGTACTCCAGCCACTTGCCGTGGTCGAAGGTGACGGCGGCGACGATGCGGCCCCGGTGACCGTAGGCGGCGGCGAAACGACGCTCGTCGACGGATCCCTGCGTGAAGACGATCTCCTCGCCGAAGGGCGGCACGCCGACGGACTTGATGTTGACGCCGAACTGACCGGACCAGAAGCCGGGCAGCAACAGATGCGGGTAGTAGTGCGGCTCCAGATTCACCATGTTGTGGGCCGCGACCTCGGCGCCCAGGACAGCATTGTCCCAGTGCTCCATCGCGAGGAACTGGTAGCCGTACAGCACATGTGGTGCTCGCGCGATGTCACCTGCCACGTAGATGCTGTCGGTGACCACGCCGTTGATGTCGAAGGCGCGGCCGCCGGCGTCGCAGCCGACGCCCCAGAAGCCGGCCGCCAGCCCGGAGCCCTCCAGCCATTCCACGTTGCGGATCGACCCCAGGGAAGCCACCACCACGTCGGCGTCGACGCTGGTTCCGTCCGAGAGTTGAGCGCGCCGCACGTGTCCGCCGGAGTCACCCTCCAGTGAGGACACGCCCAGCCCGCAGCGCAGGTCCACGCCGTGATCACGCTGCATCTGGGCGGCGATCTCCCCGATCACCCCGCCGAGCGCGCCGACCAGCGGCGCCGAACCCCGCTCGACGACGGTCACCGGGATGTCCAGTTCTCGGCAGACAGAGGCCACTTCCGAGCCGATGAACCCGGCGCCGATGACCAGGACCCGCGACGGCGGCTCGGCCAGCGCCTTCTGCAACTGTGCGGCATCGTCGCGCGAGCGAATCGTGTGGACCCCGTGCAGTGCGGCCTCGGCCGGGTTCGGCCACTGCCGCGCGCGGGTGCCCGTGGCGATCAGCACTCGGTCGTACGGGACCTGCTCACCGTCGGCCAGGAGCACCTGCTTGGTGGTCCGGTCCAGCCCGGTGGCGGCCACCCCGAGCCGCCAGTCCGCATCGACTTCTCGCATGCGGGGCAGCTTTGTGTGGTCGGCCGGCACCCAGCCCTTGAGCACCTGTTTGGACAGTGGGGGACGGTCGTAGGGCTCGTACGGCTCGTCCCCGATGATGGTCAGAGACCCGGTGAAGCCCTCTTCGCGCAGGGCTTCGGCGGCCCGCAGGCCCGCCAGGGAGGCACCGACGATGACGATGCGGCCGTTCGCCCTGAAGTCGCGCACCAACTCCGCGACCGCCTCGCGCACGGTCATGACTTCGCGCTCCGCTCCGCACCGTCCAGACGGTCGAGCTTGATCGCTTGCACCGGGCACGCCGCTGCGGCTCTCTGCACCTCAAGGCGCCGCTCGTCATCGGGGTTCGGATGGTAGGTAAGGGTCTCCTGACCGCTCAACCTGAAGACTTCGTGCGCCAAGTACACACACTGCGTGTAGCCTTGGCATCGATTCAGGTCCACGACGATCCGCATGGGCCGACTCCTTCCGTCCTGCCTCCGCCCCACAGCGACCCTTCACGTGGTCGTTCGGATACGCGGCGGTTGTCAGGCCCTCCGTCAGGCAACCAGACAACTCGTCGGTTCCCGGGCCGGGGCACCGGCTGAGCCCGCGCATGTTCGGTCGTGCTCGCCGCGATGGTTGGCGAGGAGCTTCCTGCCCGGAGAGCGTCAGGATCAGAGGGGCACGATCCGCTTCCGGTGGTGTCCGCGCAGGTCTTACCGCGTATTTCACCCCATAAATGGGATTATTCTTTTGCCTTCCGGTGATCGCAAACCCGCTGCCACGGGGTGCCGCACGCCGTCGAGACGGCCTGGTTTCCCGCCTTGATGCGGCTGCCAGTGACCTGACCCAGCCGCCACTTCGGCGACGTCGTCGCCCCGCGGTGGGGACGCCGCGTGTGTCCCGGCCGACGGCTCAGCGCTACCTGGCCGACCTGGCCGCGGACGGCACGATCCGCATCGAACTGCGCTATGGAGCCGCCGGCCGCCCGGAGCACCTCTTCGTGGAACGGTAAGGCGTCTTGACCTGTGGGGACTGCCGTCCGAGCATGTCGGCGACCACGTTCAGCTGGGCGCGTACCTGCTCGTCGGTGGTCTGCGTGCAGATGGTGGCGGATGGTCGCGGCGACCATCTGCCCGGAGTCGATCAACCGACACAGTGCTCGCGCGGCGCGGCACCGATCACTCGGTGGCCCCGGCCTCGATCAGCTCCTGCAGGATGCGCTCGCACACCACCCGGATTGCTTCGACTCCGTCGGCCCGACGTACGCGCGCGCAGTCGCGTGGGACGGGTGCTTACTGCGGCACGCTTCCCGTTCCCCCGTTGGTGCGGTGGCACGTTCTGCGGCGCTGTCCGTGGACACGGCGTGCGCCGAGGCTGCACGCAGTCGCAAGCGCGGCGTCCCGTCCACCTGTGCCCATGGGGTGCCCGTATGAACGGTCATTCGCTCTCACAGTCCAGTGCGGGACTACCGGCTCCGATCGGGTACCGCCTCATCGGTGTCAGATCGCAGAGCTCTGCAAGGGAGCCGTGCCTCGGTGCTGCGCGGGCAGCGTTCACGATCGCGTGCTCTGTCGTTCGATGCTGTCAGGGGGTGAGTTTGTGCTGGTGGCCGGCGCGCCATTCGGTCAGGAGGACGGTGGCGTCGTCGTCGAGCCGGCCGGCGTGGTGGTCGATGACGGCGTGCATGAGGCGCCGGAGTGTTTCGTGGAGGGTCTGGCGGTCGGAGTGGTAGCGGATGATGTAGTCGACGAACCGGTCCAGGCCGAATTGCTGTCCGCGTCGGTCGCGGGTTTCGACGATGCCGTCGGTGTACAGCAGCAGACGGTCGCCGGGCTGGAGCTGGTGGTGGCATTCATGGAGGGGCAGGCCGAGGCCGATGCCCATGGGGCCGGCGGGCGGACACCGCAGTTCGATGGTGCGGCGCTGGTCCCGGATCAGCACGGGCAGATGGTGGCCGCGGTTGACCCATGTCAGCAGACCCGTGTCGAGGTCGAGATTGGCCAGAATGCCGGTGGCGTAGCGGGTGGTGCCGAAGTGGCTGGTGAGGATGTCCTCTACCGCCCGGCTGGTGTCGGCCAGGGAGGCGCCCTGACGGCGGGCGTTGCGGCAGGCGGCCACGGCCAGGTTGGCGGTGATCCCTGCGCGGGTGTCGTGGCCCATGGCGTCGAAGACGGCCAGGTACGCGGTGTGACCGGCGATGGCGTAGTCGAAGGCGTCGCCGCCCATCTCGTAGGCGGGCTCGATCAGGCCGCCGATGGTGACGTCGTGTCCGGCGAAGGCGCTCGGGGGCATCAGGTTCCACTGCATCTCCGCCGCCACGTTCATGGCCCGGGTGCGCACCAGGCGGGCGAATGAGTCGCTGAAGGACCGCTTGCTCAGCAGCATCAGGGCCGTCACCGAGGACAGATCGCGCAGCAGACGCCGCGCGCTCTCGTCGTCCTGTGCCTCCATGTCCGCGCGCAGCACACCGAGGCGTTCCACGCCGTCGGTGACCGGGGCCCACCACCGGCGACGTCCCGGCTCACTCTTCTCGGCGGACTCGGGCACCAGATCCACTTTCTGGTAGGCCCGGCCAGGCAGCGTCCCTTCGATGCTCAGTTGCTCGCCGCCGTCACCGGCGTCCTGCCCCCGCCCGGTGATCTGCCGCAGCACCGTCTCCTGAATGTCGACGGCATACAGCGCGACATCCCTTGCGCCGAGGCGGCCGGCGTGCTCGGCGATCAGGGCGGGCAACTGCTCGAGAGTGGCCGTGTGACTGACGGCGATCAATTTCAGAAGGACGCTTTCGCTGTCCGGGCAGCCATTCATCACCGTCTCCCTCAGCCCCGCAGGCGGACAGGACGGAATGCCACTGGCTCGAGGGCGCTGCGATGACCGGCACACCCGTCCGTTGTACCCAGCATCAGGTTCTGCCACCGTGCAGAGTTCCCCATCAGCATCACTTCCAGCTCCCCGGATAGCGGCGGCCTCGGTGGTCGGGCGCCGCGGCGCGCACGGCGCCGTCGACCGGTCACCCAGGTCGAAGCCCGCTCGTCGACAGCCCACGCGCGAGTCCTTCGGGAGGCACCCCTTGGAGGAACCACGCGGGCTTGTCTTCCGAACCTCGCGGACGGCGTCTACCACGTTCGGACCGGTCGGACTGCGCCTGGGCGATGCCGCCGCGCGGTCCAGTTGTGGTGTCTCAGGACGTTGGTTCCACGGCGTCCACGGAGGTGAGCTGTTGCCGGATCGTGTCTGGTGGCCGGGAGCGCGGAGTGCGGGCGCTCGTGGTTGTGTTAGTTGAGGAGGTCCGCGAGCGCGGCCCTGTGTTCCTGCTCGGGGGTCGCGCAGGTAGGCCCACTCACGGGCCAGCGTCCCGTAGAACCTCTCCGCCTTCTCGGGGTCAGCGGTGCGTTCCGATGTCCCCTGCCGGCGGCGCTCCTGGACTCGGCGGCCGCGTTCACCGGGAGCCCCGGGATCTCCGGGCTCCCGCGTGAGCGGCTGTGTGTGGCGTCAGCGTGCGAACTTTTCGATGGCTTCCGGGGTGACGGGGGTGAAGAAGTTGACGAGGTTGCCGTCGGGGTCGCGGAACAACAGCGACCGGTTGCCCCAGGGCATCGTGGTGGGCTCGTTGACGAAGTCGGTGACGAAGCCGGTCAGGTTCTGGTGAACGCGGTCCACGTCGTCGACGAGGAACTCGGTGATCACGCTGTGGTTGTCCGCCGGGCGGGCAGAGCCCGGGGCGAACAGCGGGACGGTGCGGGTGCTGGCGATCGCGAGGGTTGCGCCCGCGGTCTTGAGTTCGGCGAAGTCCTCGGTGGCCCGTATCGCCTGCCTCCCTGTGGCTCGCTCGTAGAACTCGACGAGACGTGCGACGTCGCTGGTGATGATGCGGATCGAGACGAAGTCCATGGGAATCTCCTTGGCTGTGCTGGAGGCGTGCACGTCGCAGGCTAGGAGAAATAGTGGACAGAATCGGTCCTGTATTCGCGTTAGGCTGCGAACATGCCACGACCCACCGGCCGCGTGCTGACACTCCTGGAGTTGCTGCAGTCGGGCGGCACCCGGACTGTGGCCGAACTCGCCGACCGTCTCGGCGTCGAAGGGCGCACTGTGCGGCGGTATGTGGACCAGTTGATCGACTTGGACGTGCCCGTGGAGTCGGTGCGCGGCCGCTACGGCGGGTACCGGCTGGCTCCCGGGTACCGCTTGCCTCCGCTCATGCTCAGCGACGACGAGGCACTGGCCGTGCTGCTCGGCCTGGTCGCCGGCCGCCGGGCAGGGCTGACGACGACGGAGCGCACGGCAAACGAGACGGCGTCAGCGAAGATCCGGCGGGTGCTGCCCAAGCACATCGCCCGCCGGCTCGACACACTCCTGGAAGCTCTCGCCTTCACGGATCAGCCCGGCGAGTTGGACCACCCGGACGCCGGGCTCCTGCTCACCATCGCCGATGCGGTGCGCCACCGCCGACCGGTCTCGATCCGCTACACCGACCGCGACGGACGGGGCAGCCAACGCACACTGCACGCGTACGGGATCGTCGCCCACGCGGGCCGGTGGTACGTGACGGGCAAGGACGCCCAGGTCGGCGAGGACCGAACCTTCCGGCTCGATCGCATCGCAGCCGCGAGGGCCCTGCCCGGCTCATTCGAAGCGCCCGTGGGTCCCGGTCCGGCACAGCGCGTGTTGGCAGGATTCGCCACGGCCGAGTACCGGCATGAGGTGACCTTGCGGATCCACGGGACAGTCGAGCAGATCCGCGCCCACCTTCCGGCCGGCATCGCGAGCGTGGAGGAGCACGAGCCCGCGGACGGCCAGGACCCGGCGGCCGAGCACTGGCTGCGCGTCGAGCTACGGGCACAGCAGCTCGACTGGTTGCCTCGGACACTCGCCTCACTCGACCGGCCGTTCGTCATCGAGCGCCCCGATGAACTGCGCGACCGTGTCATCGCGCTTGCCGATCGCCTCACGTCCTACGCCCGCCAAGCCTGACAGCGAGGAACCGATGTCATGAGACGGCACATCCCGTCTTCACAGCCCGCCGTTTTCGCAGATCTGGCGGGCCACCTCACGTACCTTGATGATCTTCTCCCGCGAGCAGCGCCGCAGCACGTCGAAGGCCTGCTGTCCGGTGAAGTCGTGTTCGCCCATGAGGATGCCCATGGGCTCGCCGATGGTGTGGCGGGTGGCGACGGCTGCTGCATCTGGGTGCGGGCACTGGAGAAGGTGTCGTCCTCGGCGCGGTCGACGGTGATGTGGTCGTGGTTGCGGTCTTCGACGTGCGCCGGTCACCACACGCCCGCACGGGTCGGCAGCGTCGACACCGGCTGGCTGCGCGGGCCCTGGCCGCGGTGTCGGCGGGCTCTGGCCGCGGTGCCACTGCCGCGGGATGCCGACGGCCGGCTGGTCCTGGCCGTCGACATCACCTGCCGGCTGCGTCCCGATGCTCGCACCTCACCGCAGCGGATCGCAGTCCTTGCCGGTGTTGCGCACCAGCCCTCGTGCGTGCGCGGACCGGGCTTCCGGTCAGGCGACGGTGAAGTAGGCCAGGCTGCCGAGTCCGGCCAGGGTGCAGTAGACGGCGAACGGGATCAGGGTCCGGTTCTCGAAGTAGCGGACCAGGAAACGGGTGGCGAGGTAGGCCGCGACGAAGGCGGCGACGCTGCCGGCCAGCAGGGGCCCACGCAGGCCGTCGCCCTCGGAGCCGAGGAGCGGGGGGAGCTTGAGCAGCGCCGCCCCGCCGATCACGGGGGTGGCGAGCAGGAATGCGAAACGGGCGGAGTCCTCGTGGTTGAGGCCCTTGAAGATGCCCGCGCTGATGGTCGAGCCGGAGCGGCTGATGCCGGGTAGGAGGGCGAGGATCTGGGCCGCGCCGATCGTCACGGCCTGACGGATGGTCATCCGGGTGATCCGCCGGTCCGACAGCTCCTCCGGACCGAGATGCTCCTCGTCCGGCGTGACGGCGTCCTTTGCCCGCCTGCGGCCGGTGCCGCCGCGCCGCAGTTGTTCGGTGACGAAGAGCACGAGGCCGTTCAGGGCCAGGAAGATGGCGGTCGGAACGGGCCGGCCGAGCGTGGTGCGGAAGACCTTGTCGAGCGCGACGCCCGCGATGCCTACCGGGATGCAGGCCGTGATGATCAGCCAGGCGAGTCGCTGGTCCACGGTCTGGATGCGGCGCTGTGTGATCGACGTCGCCAGTCCGCGGATCACCCTGACCCAGTCGCGCCAGAAGAAGACCACCAGCGCGAGCGCGGTGGCCAGGTGGAGGCCCACCAGTTCGTTGAGGTACAGGGATCCGTCGGCGGAGACGTCCAGGTCATGCTTCCAGTGCCCGCCAAGCAGGGCGGGTATCAGGATGCTGTGTCCCAGGCTGGAGACCGGGAACAACTCCGTGACGCCTTGCAGCAGGCCGACGCCTATGGCTTCGGGGTAGGTCAGGACGGACATGGGTGGCTTTCGGCTCGGTATGCAGGGATGAGGCTTGGGCGACGCTCGCGGCGGCTCCGGCCAGTCAGCAAATTACTACATCATGTAGAACTCGTACGCCCGGGTGAAAGACGTTCACCTTGACGACGTGCAAGGTTCACCTTCCCTGCCCCGGGACGTTCCGTCGGCCGCCGTGACCAGTGCGGATACGTGTCACCGGTTCCGGAGGGCCTTGACGCGGGACTGCCAACTTCACTGTGGTTCCGGCCGCCGCACCGCTCTCAACCGGCACAGCATGGAGCCTGTCGCCTGTCGCAACTCACCTCATGCCCCACGCGGGCCCGAAACACCTCGCTGAAATTGTCAGCGGCCTTGTCCAAGTGGTCAGGACGAGCGACCCCGGCAGCGCACCCTACGATCGGATTGTGTTCGACTTCCTGGCAGGCGTCCGCAAGCAACTCCTCGCTCGCCAACGCTGACGGATGCGGAGTGGGCAGTCGTCCGCGATGCGATGCCGCTCCCGCCATGGCCGGAGGACCGTAGCGATCAGACGGTGGACTGGATGGGAGCCGAGGAGAAGAGCGAGTTGCTTGCTGTCGAATGCAGAGCCGGCCGGTCGGGCCGCCCGCGGCGCGACCTTGCAACTGCCCTCGGCTGCCGTGTCAACCGTCACCCTGCTCGATGTCCAGATGGATCGGACCCCGAAGAACGGGGCTGGGCCGGTACGGCGGCGGGTCGGCGACCGGCCTGGGGCGGTCGAGCCGGCGTACCAACTCGGTCAGCGCGATCTGGGTTTCCCGCCGGGCCATCGGGCCGCCGAAACACAGGTGGATGCCGCTGCCGAACCCCAGGTGCTGGTTGTCATGCCGATCCGGGTCGAAGCGGTCCGGATCGTGGAAGCGCTTCGGATCGCGGCTGCCTGAGGCCAGCATGAGCATGATCTGCGAGCCCTGGGGGATGACGGTGTCGGCGACGGTGATGTCGCTGTACGCCACCCGCCAGGGAATGATCTGCACGGGGGGCTCATAGCGCAGCAGTTCCTCGACCAGCGGCACGACGAGGTCCGGGTCGTCGCGCAGTCGCTGCAGTATCTGCGGGTGGCGCAGCAACGTCAGCATGCCGTTGGTGATGAGGTTGACGGTGGTCTCGTGGCCGGCGACGAGCAGCAGTCTGGCGGTGGCGACGATGTCGGCGTCGGCCATCCGGCCGTCGGGCCCGTCGTCGTTGGCGAGCCGGCCCAACAGACCGTCCCCCGGCCGACCGTGGCACTGTTCCACGAGTTCGCCGAGGCGCTGGCGCAAGTCCGCGCGCGCCTGTACGCCCTTGTCCAGTTTCTCCTTCGGATCGGTCTCGGGGTTGTAGTCGACCGAGTTCATGATGTCGTTCACCCAGCGGTGGAACCTCGGTTCGTCCTCGTGCGGCACGCCGAGCAAGTGACAGGTCACGGTCACCGGGAGCGGGAAGGCGAAATCGTCGACGACGTCGATGCGCTCCTTGCCCGCGAAGTCGTCGATCAGGCTGCCGACGGTGGCGGTCAGGTCGCTTTCCATGCCGGTCACCAGCCCCGGGGTGTGCGGGGGGCCGAAGTGGCGCATCGCCATGCGCCGCAGGCGATCGTGCTCGGGCGGGTCCAGGTGGATGAACGACGACGTGGCCCCTCCTTCGACCGGAGGCATGGGCTGCGACAGATTGCGCAGGTCGGAGCTCAGGTGCGGGTCGTTCAGCGTTTCCGCGATCTCACGATAGGTACTGATGACGTAGCTGCCGTCCTCCTGCCGAGCCACCGGCGTCTCGCGCAACTCGGCATACAGCGGGTACGGGTCGGCCCGGGCGGAGTAGTCGAAGATCCGTTGCAGTGTGCCAGGCGTCTCGGTCGTGGTCGTCCGGTCCTCCGCCTGCCGATGCCGGTGCACGGCCGTGATGCGGTGCGCACCCGGGTCATGTCCGGTGACGACCACGGTGGCGCCCTGAGCGAGCAGGGTGGGGCCGGGGAGGTCGACGGGAACCGGTTGCATGTCGACCGGCTGGTCCGGCGTGGGGGAGGGGGGCGGGAAAGGTGCGGACTTCTCGATCAACCATCGGTAGTGGTTCAGCCACTTGGCGTTGTTGAAGCTCACGGCAGCCGTGACGCGGCCCCGGTAGCCGTATGCGGTGACGAAGCGGTGGTCGTCCAGCGATCCCTGGGTGACGGCCACCTCGTCGGCGAAGGTCGGCACACCGACGGACTTGATGTTGACGCCGAACTGGATCGACCAGAACAACGGGATGGACACATGGGGCCGGCGGTCCTCCGGGGCGCTGACCATGTTGTGCGCCGCGACCTCTGCCTGCTCGACGGCGTTGGCCCAGTGCTCCATCGAGATGAGCCGGTTCTCGTAGACGGGGTTCGGGCAACGTGCCACGTCTCCCGCGGCGAAGACGGCGTCAGTGACGCGGCCGTTGATGTCGAGGGCGCGGCAGCCCGTGTCGCAGGTGATGCCCCATACGCCCGCCGCCAGCCCCGACTCCCGCAGCCACTCGGTGTTGCGGATGCTCCCGAGTGCCACCACCGCCACATCGGCGTCGACCGTACTGCCGTCGTCGAAGTGGGCACGGCGAAACCGTCCCTGCGCGTCGCCCTCCAGCCGGGCGACCTTGACACCGCACCGCAGGTCGACACCGTGGGCGCGCTGCATGTGGGCCGCAACTCCGCCGATCATGGCGCCGAGCGCCCCGACCAGCGGGGCCGGCGCGAGTTCGGCGACGGATACCGGGATGTCCCGCTCGCGGCAGACGGAGGCGATCTCGGAGCCGGTGAATCCCGCACCGATGACCAGCACACGGGAGGGCCCGGCGGCGAGGGCCCGCTGCAGGCTCTCGGCATGCTCGCGTGTACGTACGACGAACACTCCGTCCAGGGCCGCCTCGGACTCGACGAACCACGGCCGGGCCCGTACCCCGGTGGAGATCAGCACCCGGTCGAAGGGAATCTCGCGTCCGTCGGCGAGACGCACGTGGTTCGTCGCGAGGTCCAGCCCGCTGGCGGGCACGCCCAGCAGCCACTCCGCATCGATGCCACGGCGGCGAGGCAGAGTGGTGCCCCCGGCCGGCACCCACCCGGTCAGTACTTGCTTGGACAGGGGAGGCCGGTCGTAGGGCTCGCCCAACTCGTCACCGATCATGGTCAGCGAGCCGGTGAAACCCTCGTCGCGCAGAGCCTCCGCGGCCCGCAGCCCCGCCAGCGAAGCCCCGACGACCACGATGCGGCCATCGCGCTTGAACGCACGTAGGCCGTCGGCACTCGTCATGACGGCGATGCATCCGCCGGTGCGTGCCGTGCCCCCAACTGGTCGACCAGGATCGCCTGGACCGGGCACGCCGCCGCGGCGCGTAGCACCTGGTCGCGCCAGGCGTCATCCGGGTTCGGGTCGTACATGAGCGCTTCCTCACCGTGCATCCGGAACACCTCCGGAGCCAGGAACGCGCACTGCGCATACCCCGCACATCGGGAAAGATCAACGACAACTTTCACCCCGACCTCCACAGGGAGTGGGAGCTGCAGACCCTCAGCCAGCACCCGGCGCGCAGGGGGGGGATCCGGCCGCTCCCCATCCCCGCGAGGTGCCGGGAGGTGCACCGCGCCGCCCGTCGGGTCCCACGGAAAGAATTGATCATCGCGGCTCAGGCGATCGGCGCCTGGCCAGGGACCCATCCCTGGTGCGGCTGCATTTTGGTTACGCAAGCGGCGCTGTTTCGGACTTGCCGTTTCGACGGAGACCGTGTGGCACGGTACGCCGGAAAACCGTCACAGAATCAGCGTAACAGCGGCACCGATGGTGGCGAGTCCGACGGCCCGGGAGGTGAACGCCACGGGTACCCCCAGGAGCTGCCCTGACCTTCCGCCCCACGACGGCTCTACCTCGGTTCAGTCCGAGGAGCAGTGGCGCGGCAGCACCGGCACGACCCTCTCCGCCGCAGTCGGACCTGCGCCCGCTGCGCGACCCCGCTGCTCCGGATGAGGACGGCGATCAGCGGTGAGACCGAGCACGGCGGGCAGCGCCTGCATCGGCGTGCCTGTCGGCCTCGCGCGCACAACGGCGTGATCAAATAGGGCATGGCATCGTCCTGGACCGGTAATCGGGTACGCCTGCGTGCTGTCGAGCCCGACGACTGGGCGGCGTTCGCGCGTTTCGCCGACGAGGACAGGACGCGAGGGGGTCGGCTGGACCTGCCGAGGTCTGCCGAGAGCCACCGTGCCTGGGCGAAGGAGCAGGCCGTTGCCGAGTGCGAGGACGACCGGTTCCGGTTGGCGGTCGAAGCGACGGCCACGGGAGAGCTGGTCGGTACAGTCGGCTCACATCGCACTGGCCCTCGCTCAGGCTGGTTCGAGTTCGATATCACCATCAGCGCCGGCCACCGGCGCAAGGGCTACGCGACGGAAGCCGTGGCGCTGCTGCTGCGGTTCATGTTCGCCGAGCGGCGTTATCACAAATGCCTGGCGGCGGTTCTGGCCCACAACGAGGCATCGCTGGCACTGTTTCGTGGGCTCGGCTTCACCGAGGAGGGGCGCTTGCGGGAACACGTTTTCTCCGCCGGCCGGCACCACGACCTCGTCATGATGGGCATGCTCGTCAACGAGTTCGACCGGCGACACACGATGAGCGAACCATGAGCCGGTGATCCGAGCGCATGGGCAACGGCACTCGGATTTGATGGACGTCCGTTGTGCGCGGATGGAGGCGGCCCGGCACCGGAAGTAGGACCGCCCTCAGCCGCGCAAGGTGGCACGCAGGTGCAGGCCGGCGGTTGCGAGACCTTCGAAGGTGGTGACCCGGTAGCCGGGTTCCGCGCCGGGCGGCTCGCTCAAGTGGTAGCGGCGGGCTGTATGCGCGGTCATGAGCGTGAGCATGGCCATGGCCAGAGCGGCTCCCTCGCAGCTGTGCGGCCCGGTACCGAAGCCGAGGAAGACCCCGGGTTTCGTCGACGAGCCCGACTCGTCGAGCCAGCGTTCGGGCCGGAACCGGTCCGGTTCGGGGTGTTCTCGTGCGTCGCGGTGGGCGGTGTAGGGGCAGACGAGAACGGTGGATCCGGCGTCGATGGTGTAGTCGGCGAGCTGAGTCTGTCGCGGGGCGCGCCGGGTGAGCAGCCAGCTCGGGGGTTGCAGTCGGAGCACTTCGCGTACCAGCGCCTGGGTGTACTGCAGGCTGTCGAGGTGGGTGCTGGCCGTCGCGGCCGGGTCGGCGGGCAGCAGGGCGGCTTCGGCCGCGACGCGATCCGCGGCCTGGGCGTATCGGGCCAGGTGGAGCAGGATCCATCCGGCTGCTCGGGAGGGTGTCTCGAAGGTGGCCACGGTGATTCCGGGGAGGGTGTCGAGGATGACTTCTTCCGGCAGCGTGCCGTAGCGGGCGGAGGGCCGGAGCATCTGTCCCAGCACGTCGTCACCGAGCCGGCCCGATGAGCGGCGTCGGCGGACGATGGGCCGCAAAGCGTTGGTGAAGGCGACTTGCTGCCGTGTGCGGAACCGCCGTGCCGGTGTGGGGACCCAGCGCGGCCACACCCAGTGCGAGGGGCGTACGAGCACCTCCCGCGCCACGAAGAGCTGCCAGGCCAAGGGCAGCAGGCCGGGAGCGTCTTCGGAGAAGAGGTAGCGCACACCGATCTCTGCCAGGACGGGCCGGACCAGGGGCAGAATCTCGACCTCCCGGCCCTTGGGCCACTGGTCGGCAAATCGAGCGGTCCCGGATGCGATCTCACCGATCCGGGCCGCAACCGCGTGCGGGCGCAGTCCGCGCATACGGGCGGCGCGAGCGTGCGCCTGCTCCTCCGGCATCGGCGCTCCGCCGGCCCGCTTCAACGGCGGAAAGAGGGGTGAGGACGGCTTGGGGAAGTCCTGCGCGCGGTGCAGGACCGCTTCGCACACCCCGGCCGTAGCGGCTACGTAGACCCCCGGCTCCAGCTGCCAGACGTCCCCGCACTCGTCAGCGCCACGGCGCGCCACTGCCAGGCGGTCGCGGCTCCAGGCCGCGAAGCTGCCTCCGGGCAACTGCGGCGGCTCATTCACTCGGCCCATGGGATCGCCCCTGACCTCTCGTATCAGTCAGGCCGATATTGTCGGCAGCGCGGCCAGGAGCCGGCGGGAGCCCGGGGGCGCCCGCCGAACGTGTGGTCACACCCTGTCGTCGCCGGTGTGCGTGCCCCAGTCGTGGGCCCCGTACGCACCGTAGTTGCGGGTGAAGGACAACTTGGCGAGCAGCTTGGCGATCATGAGGCACTCCTCTCGCTTGCCTTCAGCACCATGTGGCGTACGTCCAATTTTCGCACATGGCACATGGACGCAAGGCGCGTGCTTGCGGGTCGGGCCCCCGTCGGCCAACGTCACCCCGGTGCCGGCGGTCGGTGCTGTCCCTGGCCGCGAGGTGTGCCGGCGCCGGGCACCTCAGGACCGGCGGCACAAGCACGCCGAAGGAGCCGTTCGGCTTTCGCGCGAACCGGTCACCTCGCGCTTCGGGAAGGCGGCGGGTTGGCGAGCCGTGATCGCTGCCGATAGTGGCCGACGAGGGCACCGATCCGGCGTCGTCCGCCTACAGGCCGGGCGCCCGGAAGCCGCTCAGGTACCGGAACGCCGCCGAGTACCAGGCCAGGGCGATCACCGTGACCAGTGCGCCACCGGCGAGCGGGAGCGACCAGCCCGGCCAGCGGCGGTGGCGCACGAAGGCGACCTTGGCGACGAAGGCCCCGTAGAGAAAACAGCCGGCGAGCGAGTGCAGTGCCTTGCGTGGCCCGGTCAGGCTGACGCGGAAGGCGATGCTGCACTGCTGGGCGATCGGGACGGAGAACAGGAAAGCGAACATGCCGGTCAGGCGTACGCGCTGCCCACCGATGCGACGCGGCGCGCAGGCCGGGCAGCCGGCCGTACATCCACAGCGCGAGAAGCAACTGGATCAGAGCGGGTCCCAACAGGGCGCTGGCCAGCTGGGCCTTGAGCAGTGGCACGGAGTGCGGTGCGCCCCGAAGAAGCTGCGCCGGTAATCCGGGGTGCGCGCGGCCGTAGCAGGGCGGCGGTCACCGCCAGGGGCAGCAGCCGCAGCAGCCCCAGGAGCTGCCGGGTACGGTGCGGAGGGTGAGGCGTGGCACGTGATCAGCCGCCCCCCGCCGTCGGCCTTGTCGCCCCGAGCAGCGCCGGCCCGAGTGGACGCAGAGCGCGGCGGGCCGGTGATCAGAAAGCCGACGAGCGCGGCCACGGCGCCGACGGCCTCGGCGATCGCGCTGGCGGTCTTACTCCGCCCCCAGACCGGCTCGTACATGTTTGGCAGCGGACCGAGCGTGCCCACGTTCACGAACTGATAGAGCAGCACGGCGCCCAGGGCGGAGACGGACACCAGGAAGGCGAACGCCCACACCGGCCGCCGGCGACCGAGGAGCAGGACCAGCAGTGCGGCCAGGGACGCCACGGCGGCTTCGAGGCGGAATACCGTTCCCTGGCTGATCTGCTGCCCGACCCGGTCATACGGAGAGGCGAGGCTGGCGTGCACGTAGGCGTCCACGGCCAGTGCGGCCGCGGTCACCGCTTGGAGCAGCACGCGCACGACCGTGCGCCTGCTGGTGGCGGTGCGGTGCGGGCGGCCGCCGAGTCCGGGAGCCACCGCTACTGCCCGTTCGCCGTCGCGGCGGCGCCGCCGGGGTCCCGTGACGCCTGGCCGTTCCCGCCGACCCGGAGGTGGGTGTCCATGCTGAGTTCCCGGTGCTTGCCGATGGCGCACCCCAGTTCGTAGCCGTCGGCCTGGAGGGTGACAGTGAGCCGCGCCTGGCGGACCTTCACTCCGTCGCGGGCGGGGCGCGGAGATCCGAAGCAGCGCACGGCCATGGGTGGCGGGCCTCCCTTCCGCGGCAAGACTGGCCCGCACTCGAGGCCGCGCCAACGCCGACACTCTCCGCGGGCGCGCCATCACCCGATCGGGCCGCCGCTACCATCAGCAGTGAAAGGGCGCAGCCCGAACCACATCCAGTTGCCGGCAGCCCCGCGCAGGCGAAAGTCGAATCCGAAGGGGCACGGTGATGTGAAGCCATGGTCGTACCGATCTTGTCGGGTGGCAGTTCGAGTGCGGTGGCGCGGTCGCGTGATCTTCGGCTCCCGCGTGCATGAAGGGAAGGCCTCCTGCCCGGCTCGGGATTGTCGAAGTCCCAGCGACCTGGTCAGGAGGCGCTGTGCCGCAGTCCTGCGGTTTCGTGCCCGTGGAATCCAACTTGATTGCTCGGTCGTGTGATTGCCTCGCTCACCGGTTCGGGCGCGCGGGCGACGATCCGGACCGCGAACCGCGGTATCCCTCGGACATGAGCGACGCCGAGTGGGCGGTCGTGCGGGAGGCGATGCCGGTTCCGGCGTGGATGGACGGCAAGGGCGGTCAGCCGGAGGGCTACTGCCACCGGCAGATGTTGGATGCTGTGCCCTACCTGGTCGCGGGCGGCATCACGTGGCGGGCGATGCCGGGCCACTTTCCCGTCTGGGACCGCGTGTACGCGTTCGCGCGGCGCTGGGGCGCGCAGGAGCTGCTGGCCGAGCTGCACGACCGGCTCCGGGGTCTGGTGCGTGAGGACGCCGGCCGGAATCCGGAGTCGACCGCCGCCATCGTCGACTCACAGTCGGTCCGGGCGGCCGCCGCGGTCCCGGCGTCCTCGCGCGGCTACGACGCGGGGGGTGCTTGGGCGCAAGCCGCACATCCAGGTAGCACCGTTGGGCTGCAGGGTCTCGGCGGTCACGATGCAGTGCGGGCGCTGTCGGTGTCGACGGCAGACGCGGTTCGCGGTCACACGGGGTGGCTGGTCCGGATGCGGTGGCCATCAGCCGGGCGGTCGACGCGAGGCGCCACCACCTGCGGCTCGCCCGCTCGGAGGGACGCCGCCGAGCGCATGGCGCCTGGCCTCGCCGCTGGTCAGCTCCTGCGACTTCCGGGCCCGCACCGTCTGGGTCGCAGGGACAGCGACAAGCCCCGTGAGGCAGTGTGATGACCTGATGGAAGTTTACCGACAAGGGGCGGCGAGCATAGCTCATAGCGGCAGCAGTGCAGTGCAGGGGGGTGGGGCCGCGTGCACCAGGGTGTGCTGCCCGTCGTCGTCCTTGCTGGTGGTCGCGGCACCAGGCTGGGCGATTGGACCGATGACTTACCCAAACCGTTGGTCGAAGTCGGAGGCCGCCCGGTCCTATGGCATGTACTCGAATGCTATAGAGCTGCCGGGATTTGCCGAGCCATCGTGGCCGCCGGCTACCGAGCCGATCAGGTCGGGCGGTTTTTTGCCGAAGACGCTGCCGTGGAAGTCGTCGACACGGGAATCGCCACGGGCACTGGCGGCCGGGTTCTGCGGCTCGCCGACAGATTGACGGAGGATTCCTTCTGTCTGACTTACGGGGACGGCGTCAGTGACGTGGCCATCGCCGAGACTGTTGAATTCCACGTCACTCACGGACGGTTGGCAACCGTCACGGCAGTACACCCTCCTGCGCGGTTCGGTCGGCTGTCCCTCGACGGCGACCAGGTCATCGACTTCGCGGAGCGGTCGCCACTCGACGCCGAATGGATCAACGGCGGATTCATGGTGCTCCGGCGGGAGGTACTGGATTTCATTTCTGGGGACGCGAGCAGTCTGGAGTACGACGTGCTGACGGCGCTGGCCGCCCGTGGTGAGCTGATGGCCTTCCGCCATAAGGGGTTCTGGCAGTGCATGGACACCGCCCACGATATGGCGCTCCTCAACTCCTTGTGTGAGACCGGCAATCCGCCGTGGCGGACGTGGTAGCGCATGCGGGAGTTCGGCGCCTCGCGCGCTCACATGGCGGCCGTGAACAGCCTCATCCCCGGCGGGGCGCACACCTACGCCAAAGGCGACGATCAGTACCCCGAAGGCATGGCGCCTGTCATCGAGCGGGGCGCGGGCTGTCGGGTCTGGGACCTGGACGGCAATGCGTACGTCGAGTTCGGCAACGGCCTGCGATCGACCACGCTCGGTCACGGCTTCGAACCGGTGGTCGAGGCGGTACGACGGTACCTCTCCGACGGGGTCAACTTCGTGCGCCCGCATCGGATCGAGCGGGAGGCAGCCGAGCGACTCATCGACCTGATTCCGAGTGCGGAGATGGTGAAGTTCGGACTGAACGGCTCCGACGTGACCGCCGCGGCGGTACGCCTGGCGCGGGCCTATACAGGCCGTGATCTCATCGCGGTGTGCCGTCAGCACCCCATGTTCGGTACGGGTGACTGGTTCATCGGCACCACGCCCATGCGGGCTGGCGTTCCGGAAGCGATCCGGCGGCTGACCCTCGGCTTCTCCTACAACGACCTGCCCGGTCTGACCGAGCTGTTCGACGCGTACCCCGGCCGGATTGCGGCCGTCGTGCTCGAGGCCGAGACGACCGAGCCGCCTGCGCCGGGCTTCCTGCCAGGTCTTCGTAAGCTCTGCGACGAGCACGGGAGCCTGCTCGTCCTGGACGAGATCATCACCGGCTTCAGGTGGCACGAACGCGGCGCGCAGTTCCTGCACGGGATTACCCCGGACCTCTCCACCTTCGGTAAGGCCATGGCCAACGGGTTCCCCGTATCGGCCCTGGCCGGCCACCGCGAGGTGATGCGGCTCGGGGGCCCGGTGGACGACGCCGACCGTGTCTTCCTGTTGTCCCAGACCGGCAGCGCCCAGCCGTGGGCCTTGGCCGCCGCGCTTGCGGTCATCGACGTCTACCGGACCTCCGCGATCAGCGACCGCCTGCACCGGATCGGGGCCGAGCTGCGCGCCGGCATCGAAGGCGTCGTCGCTGCGGCCGGACTGGAGGAGTACGTCCAGCTCAAGGGCAGGGACTGCAACATGGTGTATGTCGCCCGCGACACTGAGGGCACACCCAGCCAGGCGTTTCGCACTCTGCTGCTTCAGGAGCTGGTCGAGCGCGGTGTGCTCGCCCCCTCGCTGGTGGTGTCCGCCGCGCACGATCCGGCGGCGATCGACCACACGGTGTCCGCGTTCGCGGAGGCGATGGAGACGTACCGGCGGGCCCTCGACCACGGTGTCGGGACGGTGCTGCGCGGCCGGCCGGTGAGACCGGCGGTCAGGAGGCGTGGATGAGTGCCTGCCCGCTGTGCGCGTCCGAGCGGCTCGACCAACTGCTTCACATCGCGCGGGTGCCCCTGCAGATCGGCGTGGCGCCGTCCACCCGGCGTCGGGCGCTGGAGGCCGCCACGGGAGACGTGCGACTGGCCTTGTGCCGGGGCTGTGGCCTGCTCTTCAATGACGGCTTCGAACCCGGCCGAATCCAGTATGCTCCCGGTTACGACGTGTCGCTCACCCACTCGCCCACGTACCGGGCCTATCTGCGGCAGGAAGCCCGCGCCCTGGTCGACACGCACGGCATCCGCGAATGTCGGGTGGTTGAACTCGGCTGCGGTGACGGCTATTTCCTGCGTGTTGTGTGCCAGCTCGGTGGCAACACCGGCGACGGTTTCGACCCGAGCTTGCGCTCCGAGCACGCCGAGGCGGTGGGCGCCGGGCGCATCCGGCTGCATCCCCGGGAGTTTCGGCCGGAGCCGCAGCGAACGGCACCCGCGCTGGTGATCGCGCGGAGCATCCTGGAACTGCTCCCGGACCCGGCGGGCTTTCTTCACGCCCTTAACGCCATGGTTGGTCCCGCCTCCCCACCAACGCTGGTGTACCTGGAAGTGCCGAACGCCGACTGGCTGCTCGGCAACCGCATGGCGTGGAACATCCACTACGAGCATCGGTCGTACTTCTCCGCCGACGTACTACAGCGAGCCTGCACCGCACAGGGCATGCGGGTGCTGGAGTGCGAGCCCTGCTACGAGGACGGCCAGTACCTGCGGGTGCTGGCGGTGGCGGGTGAGGGGCCGGGCGCCCAGCCCGGCCCCGCGAGCCCCCGCATCACGGAGTCGGCTCGGGGCTTCGCCGGCGCCTACCGCGCGCTGCGGTCGCAGTGGACCGCGCGCCTGACGTCCTGGACACGGGCCGGTCTCCGTACCGTGCTGTGGGGTGCAGGGGGCCGGGGCACGAGTTTCCTCGCGGCGGTCGACCCTCGAGCCCGGCTGGTTGACTTCGCCATCGATGCCAATCCGGCGCGGCACGGTGCGTTCCTGCCGGTGACGGGCCACCCGGTGCGCGCGCCATCCGCTCTGCGCGGCGCCGATTGTGACGTTCTGCTGGTCTCCAACGCGACGTACGGGCGGGAAATCACTGCCGCGGCCAGGGACGAGGGGTTCGAGGGGAAGATATGGACGCTGTGACGTCCGGGGGGTTCTGGCGGGACGGGGTCGTCGTGGTCCGCGGGGTGCTGGCGAGCCGCCAGCTCTCGGTGATCCGCCGACAGATCGACGCCTACCTCGACGACCGGGAATCACCGGTGACCGAGGCTGGCGGTGCGCGGCCGGCTGCGGGGCGCTTCGCGTACGGGCACGGTGTACTCGCCCGGACGGAAGTGTTCGCGTCGGCGCTGCGGGGCGGTCCGCTGGTGCCCGCAATCCTCGGTGTGCTGGGCTGCGCTCCGCCGCTGACCTTGTTGGACGACCAGGCGTATGTGAAGGAGCCGCGCACACCCGAGCCCACGCCGTGGCACCAGGACGGCAGCTACTGGGCCACCGCCGGCCGGGAGCTGTGCAGCGCCTGGCTGGCCCTGGACGATGTCGACCGGACCACCGGCGGACTGGAGTTCGTGGCGGGCTCGCACCTGTGGACCGAGCGATTTCAAGCACCCGCCTTCGCCGAAGGCCAGCGGGTGACCGACCCAGCGCGGATCGCCGTGCCCGAGGACGCCGACCTGCGGCGACACCACCGTGTCCTAGCGCCCGCCCTGCGCGCTGGAGACGCCGTCGTCTTCCACGCGTCGGTCCTGCACGGTGCAGGTCCCAACCGATCGCCGGACCGCCGCCGACGGGCGATCGTGACCCGTTGGGCCGGCAGCGACGTGCGGTACGCGCCGCGGCCATACGCCTCAAGCCGCCAGATGGACAAAGCACGGCGCAACGGCGTCACCGAGGGCGCGCCCTTCTCCGGGCCGGAATACCCTCGGTTCGGGACCGACCACGACCTGCGGGAGCCGGCATGACGGTCGTCATCGATCCCTCCGACTCGGCCGCCGCGCTCCGGCGCAGACTGTTCCACGGCGACATCGTGGTCCTCATGGGCCTGCCGGGGGTACGGGCCCTGGCCGAGCACGTCCGGCAACAGCTCGCGGGACTGTTCGCCCCGCACGACCCGGAGCGGGCGCACGAGCACTACGGCCCCGCCGAGACGGCCCGTCTGCTTGGGCAGTGGAAGCCGCGGTTCATCCACGGCCAACGCGCCGGCGAGCTCGTCCGGGAGATCGTCACGCAGGCGGGATTCCCAGTCAACCAGACCTTTTACGACCTGCCCAAACCACGGACCTCGTTTCCGCAGGGCCACCTCAACACCGGAGTCGCGTTCGCCTTCCCGTGGCACCGCGACGTCTGGTACAGCGCACCCGCTCAGCAGATCAACTGGTGGCTGCCGGTCTTCGACGTCCGACCGGACAATGCCATGTGCTTCGACCCGGCCGCCTTCGCCCGTGCAGTGCCCAACGACTCGCACCTGTTTGACTACTACCGGCACAACGCCGGCCGGGCGCACACCGCTGCGCAGGTCACTCGCGAGGTGCAGGTGCGTCCGCGCGCGCTCGGCCACGACCCGGAACATACCCTGACGGTCCTGCCGCCCACCGGAGCGGTGATGCTTTTCTCCGGCGCGCACCTTCACGCGACGGTCCCCAACACCTCCTGCCGCGCACGGTACAGCGTGGATTTCCGCACCGTGGACGGCGACGACCTGCGCGCCGGTGCCGGGGCGCCGCTGACCGACGTGCGCTGCACCGGTACGGCGATCAGGGACTTCCGCAGTGTGGCAGACCAGAGCACGCTCAGCGAGCGCACTGTTGTCGAGTTGTTCGGCGAGCCCCCCGCTGACGCTCTGTTGGTCTACGAGCCGCAGCAGGTGAACGGCACTCCACCGGAGCACCGATGACACCTGTGGGGGGGCCACAGCCCGAAGAGCACCAGGCGGCCAGTCAACCTGCTTACGTCGTCCTTGCGTTCGGCGAGCTGGCCGCACATGTCTTCAGTGCGCTGCCGCCGCAGCCACCGATCACCGACACCCTCCGGCTCGGCCAGGTGCACCTGACCCTGGGCGGCGGCTCGGCACTGGTGTGCCAGCAGCTCGCGCGGATGGGGCACCCCGTCGCACTGGAGGCGATGGCCGGCTCCGACGACATCGGAACATGGCTGCTTGCCGAGCTGCGCGGGCGCGCAGTGCACTGCGCGGCGCCGCTGCGAACCGGTGTGCGCACGGGCAGGACGCTTGTCCTGCACAGCGCGTCCGGCCACCATCACATCGTCCATGAACTGTCTGACGGCGTCCCCGGTCTCCTCGCTGCCAGAGTGCCCGACGTGTGGCCGGTCGGTGCCCGATACGCGTACTGCCCCGGCTTTCCCGGGTTCGAGCCGGTTCTGGAAGCCCTCGCGCGTGTCGCCGCGCCGGCCGCTGTCGACCTCGGATACCGCCCCTGGCTGGAGGACCCGGCCGGTTACCGTGAGGCCGTGCTCAGCCGGGCGCCGTACTGCCATGTCTGCCTGCTGTCCGGCGACGGCCTGGCACACGACCAGCAGGCGGGGCTGATGCGCGAGGCCGCTCAGCTCGGTCCGGGCATCGTCGTGATGACGCTCGGGGCGGGTGGTTCGCTGATACTGACCGCCGGCGGCGACATCGTTCACGTCAATCCTGCGCCGTGCCGTCCGGTGAACACCCTGGGGGCCGGCGACGCCCTGGCCGCCGGCCTGCTGGCAGGCCTGGTCGAAGGGCGCGGGCCGGCCGACGCGCTGGCGCTGGGCAACGCGACGGCGGCGGCCGTCATCAGCTCCTTTCCCGCTCTGCCGGACCGGACCTGGATCGACCAGCTCCGCTCAGGCCAGTAGACCGGCGGCCCGCAGCGCCTCGGCGGCCTTCATTATCTCACGAAGAGACAGTCCGGAGCGCTCGGCGATCGCGACGAGGTCGTGCTCGCCGTCGGACAGGCTCAGTAGCCACAGCGCGGCGTACTCCGGGGACGCCTCGTCCAGTGCTCCGCCGAGCCCGCGGAACATCCCCCGACGCCCCAACTGCGGTTCTCCGTACGGGGCGAGATTGCGTGGGAGTAGGCCGCTCTCGATGGCGTCGAACGCCTCGAGCACGGTGGCGATCGCCGCGCGCACCTGCCCGCTCGCCACGAAGGACAGGTCGTCGGCGGACGTGTGGTACTGCGGATACGTGCCGTGCGGCGCGCGGCTCAGCCGGCCCACCGGGAGGTCGAATCCGGGCGAGCAGAACTGCCGTTCGTCGTAGCCGTAGGGCGAC
Source organism: Streptomyces sp. NTD91 (assembly GCF_059510455.1). Lineage (NCBI taxonomy): Bacteria > Bacillati > Actinomycetota > Actinomycetes > Kitasatosporales > Streptomycetaceae > Streptomyces > Streptomyces sp. NTD91. Next base: position 26,184 of record NZ_JCAJZW010000045.1, on the reverse strand, counting down.
CAGTCCACGGTCTTGCCGCCGCCCTGGGCCACCAGGTGGGACATCAGGCGGTCCATGGTGGTGGACCCGCGCCGGGAACGCTTGTATGTGAGCGGCCCGGGGTCGCCCAGGCCTGTCAGCACCAGACCGTGCCGGATGTGCCGCACGGCGTCCCGGTTGCGGGCGAGCCAGGTGACGGCGCCGATGGTGGCCGGCAGAAACAGGAAGCGGTAGGTGTGCCGGCGGCTGCCGCTGGCGGCCCAGCCGGCGAGCGCGGTCGCCGCTGCGATGCCGGTCAGGTTGTCGTTCGCCAGGGACGGATGGCACACGTGCGTGGTGACCAGCACCTCGTCTCGGAGGCGGCCCGGCACCAGCAGTTCTCCGTAGCTGAGCGAGCCCGGGGCCAGGGACGTGTCGATCTGCACGCCGTACCGGCCCGGCGCAAGCGCGGCGCGCGCCCGCTGCGGCAGGCAAAAGCCCCAGTCGCGGACATGGTACGTGGTCCGGTAGGGCACGAGGTCCGGCCGGTCCGGCAGGCAGTGAAGCCTGGGCAGCAGATCGGCCAGCTCATACTCCCCGTGCACCGGTTCGCTATAGCCGACGACGTGCAGATTGCTGTCGGCGGTGTCCACGACCACGGATCCGTCCGGCGCGACCAGCCGGGCCCTGCGCAGGTTCCATTCCTGCGGCACCGACCAGTCGAGGACCGGTGTGCCGGTCGGCACCTCGTGGACGATGAGGCCGATCTCGCGGCGGATACGCGCGAGCGTCGCCCGGGTACCCTCACCGGTGATGCTCCGGCACAGCGGATACAGGTCCGTCATCAGGGCCGTCATCCACGCGTCGTCCACCGGGCAGTCGCCGGCCGCGGGCCGGTCCGCCGCCGTCACGCGGCCAGCACCTTCGACGACAGGGTCCCGTCGTCGGCGAGTTCGAGCAGTCGCGCACCGGTCGCGTCGCTGCCTCCGACGACCACCTCCTCGCCCTTGTGCCGGAAGGCGATCAGGGTCGAGGGGCAACCCAGCACCGGCGTGCCCGCTGCCGAGCGCAGCGCGAACGGGTGGTGCAGATGCCCCGAGATGATGCCTTTGACGTGTGGCCGGGCTGCGAGCGCCGTCAGCAGGTCCATGGCGCCGTCCAGCTGGAACCAGGCGTTGCGCGAAGGTGACAGCGGCGGGTGGTGCATGGCCAGGAGGGTCGGCCGGCGGTCCCACGCGTCGAGGCGGCGCAGCTCGCGCGGCACGTCCACGGTGCCGTGGATCTGGCCCTCGCGTGATGTGTCGACCCCCACGATCCGCCAGCGGCCTGCTGTGGCCGCCCCGGTGTCGAATGCCTCGCCCACGGCGGCGGGAAGGTCGTGGTTGCCGGGCACGGCCAACACCGGCGCCGACAGCGAAGCCAGGGCGGCGCGTAGTCGCCGGCACGCCGCCACGCTGCCGTCGTCGGAGAGATCACCGGTGAGTACCACCAGGCCGGGGCGAGGGGCGGCAGTCGGGTACGCGTCGAGTACGGCGGCCAGCCGGGCGTCGGCGTCCCGGCCGTCGACTGGCCGCTCGGTCGCGGTGAAGTGGATGTCGCTGAGCTGGAGCACGTGTACCGGCAACGACGCCTCCAAGACCGGGGGCCCGGCGGGCCCAGGCGTTCTCCGTCCTGCGCGAAGCCCTCTTGATGCCCCGGCAGACCGTCGCTAACGTGGAGCAATGTTCCTGGATGATCGCGTCGCTGTCATCACTGGTGCAGGACGGGGGATCGGAGCGGCCCTCTGTGAAAGCTTCGCTGCAGCGGGGGCCCGCGCCGTCGTCGCGGTGGATATCGACGCCGCGCGCCTCGACACGGTCGTGTTGACACTGCGGGCAGCGGGCACCGACGCCGTCGCGGTGGCGGCCGATGTGACCAGCGAGGCCCAAGTCCGCGGGGTGGTCGAGCGGACGGAAGCGGCCCACGGCCGGATCGACATCCTGGTGCAGAACGCAGGCCGTTTCGCCTTCGGTGGACCGGAGGCACCGGACAGCGTGTGGCGGCAGTGCCTCGACGTCAACCTGATGGCCCATGTATACGGCGCCCGCGCGGTGCTGCCCGGCATGCTGGCTCGCGGCGAGGGCCACATCGTCAACATGTGCTCCGCCGCCGGTGTCCTCACCGACCCGACCGCGGCTCCCTACACCGTGTCCAAGCATGCCGCGGTCGCCTTCGCCGAGTGGCTGGCCATCGCCTGCCGCGGCACCGGGGTCCGGGTGTCGGCTGTGTGCCCGCAGAGCGTAGCGACCCCCATGCTCGACGCGTTCCTGGCCGGCGCGGGTGCGGCCGCCGAAGGCTTCGTGGGTGAAGTGCTGGAGCCGCGCACGGTCGCGGACCGGGTACTGGCCGGGATGGCGGCGGAGGACTTCCTCATCTATCCGCACTCCACGACGGCAGACGCCGAGGCGGCGCGGGTACGGGACCGCACCGCCTGGATCGCCGGGCAGCCCCATCTGTTTGATCTCGCCGGCAGCCTGGCGTCCGCCGGGGACACGCGTGAGTGACACCACGTCGTGCGCGGACGTCTCCGCCTGGGACGAGCGGCCGGTCTTGGTCACTGGGGCCACTGGGCTGCTGGGCGGGTGGCTCGTCGAAGCACTGGTGGCTCAGGGCGCACGCGTCGTGTGCCTGGTGCGCGACCGGGTGCCCTACAGCCGCTTCCGTACCGAGCGCGTCCGCGACCACGTGCAGGAGGTCCGCGGTGACATCACCGACCTATGTCTACTCGAACGCATCCTGGGGGAATACGAGGTACGCACCGTCTTCCATCTCGCCGCCCAGACCATCGTCCCGGTCGCCGACCGCAACCCCCTGGCGACGTTCGAGACCAACATCAAAGGCACCTGGACGGTGCTCGAAGCCTGCCGGCGCAGCCCACTCGTTTCGGAGACCGTCGTGGCGAGCAGCGACAAGGCGTACGGCACTCAGGCTCTCCTTCCTTACAGCGAAGCGACGCCGCTGCACGGAAGCGCGCCCTACGACGTCAGCAAGTCGTGCGCCGACCTCATCGCGCAGTCCTACGCGCAGACATACGGTCTGCGGGTCTGCGTCACACGGTGCGGGAACTTCTTCGGAGGCGGCGATCTGAACTGGAGCCGTCTGGTGCCCGGCGTGATGCGTGACCTGCTCGCGGGTCGGGCACCCACAGTCCGTTCCGACGGCTCGCTCATCCGCGACTACATCTACGTTGAGGACGGCGCGTCCGCCTACCTCCGGCTCGCAGAGGCCATGATGCAGCGGCCCGACCTAGCCGGACGCGCGTTCAACTTCTCACTCGAGGAGCCCCTGACAGTGCTGCAGATGATGTCCCGCATCACCCGGGCGGTGGGTGTCGACATCCAGCCCGTCGTGCTGGGCGGAGCGACACAGGAGATCCACGCGCAGTACCTCGACTCCTCGGCAGCCAGGAAGGACCTGGGCTGGCGGCCGAAAATAGGCCTGGCCGAGGGGCTGCGGCGTACCGCAGCCTGGTACCGGCGCCATCTGGCGGACCGATGAGCTACAGCCCCGTCCACGCCTGCCGTTCCTGCGGGCACACGCCGCTGCTGCCCGTCCTGGACCTGGGCCGTCAGCCACTGGCCAACGCCTATCGAGCACCGTCGGACCCGACCCCGGAGGCGCGCTACCCCCTGGAGCTGGCCCGCTGCGCACGCTGCGCCCTCGTGCAGCTGGCGGGAACCGTAGCGCCGGCAACGCTGTTCGACACTTATCCGTACTACTCGTCGTACAGCACGACGATGGTCGCGGCCATGGGCGAACTGGCGGCTCGTGCCGTCGCCGAGCATGCATTGGGCACCCACAGCCTGGTCATCGACATCGGAGCCAACGACGGCTACCTGCTCAAGCACTACACCGGTCTCGGGGTGCCGGTGCTCGGAGTCGAACCGGCGCGCAACCTCGCGGCCGCGGCCGCCGAGGCGGGCGTGCCGACCATGACCGAGTACTTCGGCGCCAACGTCGCCCGGCGGATTCGCGCCATGCACGGCCCGGTCAGCGTGGTGCACGCCAACAACGTCATGGCGCACGTTCCGAACATCAACGACTTCACCGCCGGGCTGGCGATACTGCTCGCCGACGGCGGGGTGGCCTACGTTGAGTCACCACACCTCGGTCGGCTCATCGACGGGACCGAATTCGACACGGTCTACCACGAACACGTCTTCTACTACTCGCTGACAGCGTTCGAGGCCCTGCTGCGCCGGCACGGACTCGCGGTGACCGGCGTCGAGCGGCTGCGGGTGCACGGCGGAAGCCTCCGGTACACCATCCGTCGTTGCTCCGACATCCCCCCTCCCGGCCCGGAGGTGACCGGCCTCCTCGCAGAAGAGGCCGAGGCCGGCGTGGGCTCAGCCGCCTACTACGCCGCCTTCGCGGAGCGAGCCGGACGGCTACGACATGCGATACCCGCCCAACTCCGCGCGCTGAAGGCGGACGGCGCGCGCATCGCGGCCTACGGCGCGGCTGCGAAGGGTACCGTCCTGCTCAACTACTGCGGCATAGGCCCTGACCTGGTCGAGGCCGTCATCGACCTGAACCCGCACAAGCAGCATCGGCTGATGCCAGGCGCGGGAATACCCATCACCGACGTCACCTACCTAACCGAACAGCGGCCGAGCCATGTGCTGCTGCTGGCGTGGAACCTGGCCGAAGAGGTCCTGACACAGCAGGCGCCCTACCGCGCGGACGGAGGTCGATTCATCGTCCCTCTTCCAGAATGGCACGTGGTGGAACCGTGATCGAAGGCGTGCGGAAGATCCCGCTGCGGCGTATCCCCGACGAACGAGGCACCGTCCACCACATGCTGCGCGCCGACGACCCGTATTTCATCTCTTTCGGGGAGATTTACTTCACGACCGTCTACCGCGGGGTCGTCAAGGGCTGGCACCGACATCAGGACATGACCCTCAACTACGCGGTGCCGCATGGCAGGATCAAGCTCGTCCTGTACGACGAGCGCGAGGGCTCACAGACGCGGGGCCTCTGCCAGGAGTTCTTCCTCGGCCCTGACGACTACGCATTGGTGCAGATCCCGCCGGGCCTCTGGAACGGCTTCAAGGGGATGTCGGAGACAGCGCTGGTCGCCAACTGCGCCACCCACCCGCACGACCCGTCGCGATCCGAGCGGCTGGACCCGTTCGACAACCACATCCCCTACGACTGGAGGCTCAGGAACCACTAACGAAACTCGAGCGCGGTAAACGGTGTGACACCGAACTCACCACGCCAGGCCCCGACCCCGCCCGCACCGCCCGACCCTCGGAACGTAGCCGCTCTCTACCGGCAGCTGCGTGCAGCGCTCGAGGACGACAAGAACGAACCTGGTGCAGCGGACTTCTACTACGGCGAGTTCGGGATGCGCCGCCACGACCAAACCGACTCGAAGGTTGATCGCGTACACCGTCGCAGAGGACATGACCGCCGGCGGTGCACAAGCAGTCCGCGTTGAAGAAGAATTGAGCGACGTGGACGACGACGGGCGCGAAGACGTCGGGCAGGCGTTCCGTGAACCGGTGAACATGACGCCGGCCGAACTGGAGAAGTGGCTCGCCACCGACCAGTCACGCAACGCCGGGCAGCACGAAGCTGGAGGCGAGTCACCGGGCGCGCTTCCGGCCGCCGGATCGTGAGCATCCTGCGGGCCAAGGAGGGCGACCTCTCCGACGACGACTACCAGCGCATGCGCAAGGTCGTCGGCTACATCCGTCGGCATCCGGCCCAGCGGCCCCAAGGCGACGTACAGGACAACAGGTGGCGGCACTCATTGATGAACTGGGGTCACGATCCACTGGACCGACGGCACCTGCCGGATCGGCATCATGGCCGGTTCGTCGGGCGGTCGGTGGCGTCCGCCGTGCCGGGTGCGGAGGGTCGGCGACGGCCGGCACGGGTCCCCTGCCGGACCGGCTGCACACCGTCCAGCCTGAGGCGCGGCCGGGGCGCACACCCGGCGCGGCCTCCGATCCGTCGCGCGCACAGGGGGATTCACAGCACCCGAAGGAGTCTGTCATGAACGCCCCTGCGTAGCCCGGCGCGCTCCAGCGCCGCTCAGCCGGACAGGGGGCCGGCCTGAAGTTGCTCGGCATCTATCTCAACGACCACCTTGCCGGCGCCACCGCAGGCGCCGAACGCGCCGTCCGTCTGGTGCGCGCCTCGCGGGGTTCTGCGCTCGGCCGCGCCCTCGGGCCCGTTGCGGCAGAGGCTCCTCCTCGCCCACGCCACCTCTTCGAACAGCGCTGCACCGCGAGCCGGAGACCGACGCCGTCGCGGTTGCAGCCCGCCAGTAACTCGACGGCGGCACGCGACTGGACCACGGCCGCGCCTTGGCGACTGGCGGGCGAGCACGCACACGGCCTCGTGGTCCACCTCAGCATTGGGGGTACGGGGAGCCAGGATCATCCGATCCCCGGGGTTCGACGCAGCTCGGAGGGTGAGGGCCTGTAGAAGGCCCACCGCTCGGTCGCCGTAGGAGTGTGAACCCTCCTTGCCGACGATCGGTCTCCTCAGCTGTTCATCTCGTGGGCGCTCTGCTGCGTATCCGAGCGCGCTGGTGCGTCCGAGTGGGTGATCGGGACCAGGCCGGCGATGGTTACTGCCGCGACGACCAGAAGGCCGAGGGCAGTCGGTAGACCGACGAGCGTCGCCAGGCCGCCGACAATGGGGGAGACCAGCAGCCACCCGAGATTTCCGGCGCAGGCGACCTGGCCCATGATCAGGGCCGAGTTGGATAGCCCGCCTGCGGCCGTGAACGCGCCAGGAAAGACCGCACTAATCCCGGCGCCAGCGACGACGAGCGCCGCCAGTGTGATGCCGGGCCGTCCGAGTAGCAGCGCCACGGTCAGTGCGGCAGCGCAGCACAGAGTGCCTGCCCGGATTAGGCGGGCCCAGCCGATGCGATCGGCCATCCAGTCGTTGAACACTCGGGCGAGAACCGACCCGGCCGAGAAGGCCGCGTATCCGGCTGCGGCCGTAGTGGCGCCCGCCCCCACGTGCCTCAGGTAGACGCCGCTCCAGGAGGCCGGGGCATCCTCCACCAATGCGGCCAGGAAGGTCATCAGCGCGAGAAGCAACACGATCGCCCGCCTGTCTGGCCCATGCCCGGTCGCGACTCGTCTGCCTGTCTCGGGCGACTGCCCGTCCGTCTGTGCCCCGGCCTGGGATGTCCCAGGCCGGGCGGGATCCGCTTCGGCTTCTGCCCCTGTTTTGCTGGTTCGTCTGGCCTGTTGCGTCCGGCCGGTCACCTGCCCCTGCTGCGTGTGCTCCCCGTCCGACCCGAGCCCACAGGCCGCCACCGCCGACACGACGGCGAGAGCGGCGGCCGTGATCATGAACTGGGTGCTTAGCGCCAGACCGACGGCTGCCGTGGCCACCCCGGCCAGCCCGCCGGCGACGGCACCGACGCTACGGACGGCGTGCATCGCGTTGAGTACCGCCCGTCCATACCGCCGCTGCACCACGACCGCTTGAGCGTTCATCGCCATCGACGTGCAGCCATCGGCTGCTCCGAGCAGCACCAGCAGGCCCATCAGGGTCCACGCCGAGTGCGCTGTCGGGATGAGGCCCAGCGGCACACTCAAAGCCACAGGTGCAGCCGCACTTACCGCGCGGCTGCCGAGGCGACGCACCAGCAGCCCGCCCGCCTGGCTGCCCGCCAGCGCGCCGACCCCCGGCCCGGCCAGTACGAGTCCCAGAAGTCCGTCGGACAGCCGGCGTTCGGTCTGCAGGGCGGAAACTCTGGCGGCCCAGGAGGCAAAGACTGCACCATGGACGAAGAAGATCGCTGTCACTGCCACCCTTGCCCGGCGGGCAGCTACTGGCAATTGGACGTCATCGCGCACTGCGCCATCCCGGTTCCGCCGGAATGCTGACGATGCCAGCCGCCTGGGGACGGTGGGTTGGAGTTGCGCTCATAGGGCGTTCCTTCGCGTCCAGTTGCTGGGCGTCGTGGGTGGCAGAGAAGCCAGACTTGTCGCGTGGTTTTCCCGCATGCGCCTTTTCTCCCGGGCTTGGGGTACCAGTTTCGAAGACGCCGTATACGGTCGCGGCTGAACTGGCAAGGTACTGGCCTGGGCCGGGCGCGATCGCCGCCGACGTTCCCCGTAGGGTGCGGCTCTGTTTGAGGGACGGTGATCACGCTGCGAGTGTCGCGGTAGCGGATGGCGTGAACCCGCAGGTGCTCGCGCTGCGCGTGATACTTCCAGTACTCCTCGAAGTCGCGGTTGCTGATCACCGTGCGGAGCCTGAGGACGGCCTCGGCTCCGGCGAGGCCCCAGCGGGCACCGGTGATGTCCATCCGGTCCTTCACCAGGTGCCGGCACGCCCCCTCGATCACGCCTGTCGCTATCGGCCAGCCCTCCGCCAGCGCGATGTCATAGCCGAGGTAGGGGAGTTTGGCCCGGAGGTAGCCGACCGCCTTGTCCACCCCCAAGCGCCGCTGGCCGTCCAGTTCCGCCGCGGCCGCGTGCGCTTCGAGGGCGTCGGCGACCTGCTCGGCCCGGCCCTTAAGGATCTCCAGCGCGATCTCGCCGACCCAGCTCTCGGCGGCGGGGTCGGTCTTGGCGAAGAAGCACCAGGCCGCGCCCCACACATACTCCAGCACGTGAACGAAGTCGATCAGCAGGCGTACCTCCAGCCCGCGCGCGTCGCACTGATCATGGATTAGGTCCAGCTGGTGGCGGGCGCCGTCGACCAACATCACCCAGTCCCGCATCCGGTCTGGGTCGCGGCGCTCGGCATCGTCGAACACTGTGCCGATGACCTGCGCGGCGTCGCGTTCGACGGAGGCGGTCAGCCACTTCGCCTGTGCCCTGGGACGTTCGGTGCGTTCGGTGCCGCCGGGATCGCCCGGCCTGATCACATCGCCGGGTCGGCGCGGCGCCGGTGCGAGGTCGTAGACCGCGCCGACGGTCGCCATCCGTTTGCGCCCGTTCTTCTCCCCGCCGGCCAGGCGGGTGGCGAACGGCCCGCCCCCGGATGCAGCCTTCTTCGCGGCGGCCCGCCTGGTCTCCTCGCGCAGCGCCTCGGGGCGCATGACGATCCTTTTGCCGTCCGCCGAGAGCACCAGCAGCATCTCCTCGTCTCCGTCTCTGTCTCTGTCTCCGGCGGCGGAGACGGAGACGTGGGCGTGGGCGTGGGCGCTGCGCACGTATGCGTAGAAGTCGTCGACGTCCGCCGCGGCGCGCTGCACCAGCTGCTCGACCTGCCGCGTGCCCATGTTTGTGCCGGTGGCGCGTTCGATCGCGGTGGCCGCTGCCTCGAACGAGCCGCGCGCCGCCTCGATCGCGGCGAGCTCTTTGAGCTCGTGCGAGTGCCGCCCGACCGGCAGGTCCAGTTCGGCGTCGGCCGGGTGCGGATTCGAAGCCCCCTTCGCGCGGTAGGCGATTCGCTCCACCTCCACGGTGCCGAACCGCGTGGACAGCAGCCGCTTGTGACCCACCTCGGCGGCGCGCCGCACCACCTGGGCCGGGTCCGATCCGTCGCAGAGAAGCACGAACGGCGCGACCCGGCCACGCGGAACCCGGAAGTGCGCTCCCTCGCCCGACCCGGTGACCAGCCATCACGCGCCTGCGGCAGGTGGGCAGGAGAGCTATAAACGATCAAGCCCCGCAGGTGCGCGAACACCCCGGGGCGGCCGACCCGAACCGTTGAGAGAGCAGGTCGACGTGCACGACTCTACCGCCGCCGATCACTGGCGCCAGGTCGCCGACGCCCACACCAGTGGAGCCTGGCGAGAGCTGGGCTACGAGACGTGGGCCGCCTACCTGGCCGCCCACTGGGAGATTGGCGAGCTGACCACCGATCAGCAGCGCGCCGTTACGCAGCTCCTGTACGACGCGGGCATGTCGATGATCGCTATCGGCTCGACCCTCGGCGTGAACAGGCGGCTGCTGTCGCAGTACATCCAGGGCCGCTCCCGCCGCGGCACGCCGCCCGCCCCCGAGCTGCCGGACGAAGAGGTGACGACGATGGCCCGGGCCCTGTACGCGGACGGCACGACCATGATCGACATTGCGGCGACGCTCCAGGTGAACCGGCAACGGCTGCCCGCCCTCATCCCGACGCGGGGCCGTCGAGGCACGCCCTACAGCGTGGGCGTGTACGTCATCGGCTCCCCGGAGTTCCGCCCGGTGAAGATCGGCAGGGCAGCCCGGCGGACCGGCTGGCCGAGCTCCAGACCGACAACCCCTTCCCGCTGGCGATCCTGTGGACCGGCCCGGGCGACCTGGCCGTGGAACAGGCCCTGCACGCCCGGTTCGAGGCGTATCGGGTGCGCGGCGAGTGGTTCGAGTTCCCGGCGGGCCAGGACCCGGTGGCACTCGTCGCCCGGCCGTCGGCGAGCTGAGCGCCGCCGCGTAAGGCTCCGGAACTGTGCGCCAGGCCGTGCGCCAGGTGCGCCAGAAATGGCGCCCTGGTCCGGTCTGGCTCGGTTCCATGGGGGGCTGGGACGGTCTGGTCCAGGGTGTTTAGGCAGGTCAACGTCTTGACCTGCGGTTCTTCGGTCACCTCTACCGGTTCAAGCCCGGTTCCGGGCACCTTCGTGGAGACGGCGCCTGACCTGCTGAAGAGGCCGGCTGGCGCCGTCACTCGTCGTGCCGCGGGACATGAAGGACACAGCACCACGAAAGAACGAGGCCGACCGGGTCGCCACCACGTGAAGTGGCGACCCAGACTCACCTTCTGAGCCCTGGTCAGTCGACCAGCAGCACCAGCTTGCCCGTCGTCCGGCCGGTGTCGCCCAGATCGTGCGCCTTGGCGGCATCGGCCAGCGGGAAGGTCCCCGCGATCGTCGCCTTCAGCTTCCCCGACTCCACCAGCTCCGCGACCGCCTCCATCCCGGCCCGGTCGGCTTCCACCAGCATCCGCACCGCCCGCACGCCCAGCCGCTCGGCCTCCTCGTAGAACTCCGGCGGGCCGACCGGCAGGACCGACACCACGATCCCGCCGGGCCGCAGCACCCGCAGCGACCGCACCGACGTCTCACCGCCGAGCGTGTCCAGGACGACGTCGACGTCCCGGACGGCCTCCGTCACGTCGGTGGACCGGTAGTCGATCGGCTCGTCCACGCCGATCTCCCGCAGGAAGTCGTGCTTGCCCGCGCTCGCCGTACCGATCACGTACGCGCCGCGCGCCTTGGCGATCTGCACGGCGACGTGCCCCAACCCGCCGGCCGCCGCATGGACCAGCACCCGCTGCCCGGGCCGCACATCGGCGTACTCCGTCAGCGCCTGCCACGCGGTCAGCGACACCAGCGGCAGCGCGCCCGCCTGGACGTGGTCGATCGAGGCCGGCTTGTGCGTCAGGGCGCGCGCCGGGACGGTGACGTACTCGGCGTGCGAGCCGTGGCCGAACGGGTAGGGCAGCATGCCGAAGACCTCGTCGCCGGGCTTGAAGGCGGCCACGCCGATCCCGGTCTCGGCGACCTCGCCGGAGAGGTCCCAGCCCAGGACGAACGGCGGCTCGCCCAGGAAACCGCCGGTGGCCCGGTGCTTCCAGTCGGTGGGGTTGACCCCGGCGGCCCGCACCCGGACCAGCACCTCGTTCGGGCGCGGCGCGGGCCGCCCGACCCGCACTTCCCTCAGGACCTCGGCACCGCCGAGGACGTCCTGGCTGACGGCTCGCATCGTGTTCGCATCGTTCATGGTCACCCAGCCTGCCAAGGTGCGCCCGGCCCGGAAACGGCATGATTGCCAACATTCGATAGGATCGTGCCATGAGTGGCAAGCGGGAACCGGAGCGCGTGGCCGTCCTGGCGCTCGACGGCGTCTACCCCTTCGAGCTGGGCATCCCCAGCCGCATCCTCGGCGCCGCCGACGGCCGCTACGAGGTGCTGACCTGCACCGTCGACGGCCGGCCGGTGCGCACCAACGCCGACTTCACGATCGGCGTCGCGCACGGCCCGGAGATCCTCGACACGGCGGACACGGTGGTGGTCACCTCCATGCCGCCCGACTACATCCCGCCGCGGCTGCCCGACGAGGTCACGGCCGCCCTCGCCCGCATCCGCCCCGACGCGCGCATCGTCTCCATCTGCACCGCCGCCTTCATCCTCGCCGAGGCCGGGCTCCTCGACGGCCGCAAGGCCACCACTCACTGGCAGGCGGCCGACGAGTTCCGGTGCCGGTACCCGAAGGTCGAGCTCGACCCGGACGTCCTGTTCGTCGACGACGGCCGTATCCTCACCTCGGCCGGAGCCGCCTCCGGCGTCGACCTCTGCCTGCACATCGTCCGCACCGACCACGGCAGCGACCTGGCGAACACCGTCGCCCGCCGCTGTGTTGTGCCTCCGTTCCGCGACGGAGGCCAGGCGCAGTACATCGAGCAGCCGGTGCCCGTCAGCGGCGCCGCGAGCACCGCCGCCACCCGCGCCTGGGCCCTGGAGCGCCTCGATGAGCCCCTCACCCTCTCCGACCTCGCCGGGCATGCCCGGATGAGCCTGCGCACCTTCGCCCGCCGGTTCAACGACGAGGTGGGCCTCAGCCCCGGCCGCTGGCTGATCCAGCAGCGCCTCGCCCGCGCCCGGCACCTGCTGGAGTCCAGCGACCTGCCGGTGGACCGGATCGCCGCCGAGGTCGGCTTCGCGACCGGCGCCTCCCTGCGGCAGCACCTGCAGGCGGCGATCGGGGTGTCCCCGCAGGCGTACCGGCGGACCTTTCAGAAGGCCCGCTGACCTTGTTCACGTACAGTGCGATCGCGGGGCCGCCCGGTCTTCACAAGGTCAGCACCGGCTACCATGACATTCGCCGCACAACACCGCGAACCGGTGTCCACCTTCGGAGGTGACCCTCCGTGATGGTGTACGCGCAGACCGAGGTGTGCAAGGACCTCATCGCCCTGCAGCTGAAGGAGGGCGGTCCGCTGCTGTTCGAGGCGGAGGCGCTTGCGGTCGAGGGCGCGGAGAGCGAACGGCCGCGCGTGCGTTTCCGCTGCGAGGGGGACGAGGGCGTACTGGAGTGCGACTACGTGGTCGGATGCGACGGCTTCTAGGGCGTGGCCCGCAAGGCGGTGCCGGCCTCCCTCTCCCGTGAGTTCGAGCGGACGTACCCGTGCGGGTGGCTCGGCGTCCTCGCCGACGTACCGCCGTCGCACGACGAGCTGGTCTACGCCCGGCACGACCGCGGATTCGCCCTGCTGTCCATGCGGTCGCCGTCCGTGTCCCGCCTCTACCTCCGGGTGCCGGACGGCACCGACGCCGGGGCATGGGACGACGACGAGATCTGGGCGGAGCTGGAGCGGCGGTTCGAGACCGCCGACGGATGGCGGCTGCGGCGCGGGCCCATCACTCAGAAGTCGGTGACGCCGATGCGGTCCTTCGTATGTGCCGGCGGCGCGTTCGATCGCGGTGGCCGCTGCCTCGAACGAGCCGCGCGCCGCCTCGATCGCGGCGAGCTCTTTGAGCTCGTGCGAGTGCCGCCCGACCGGCAGGTCCAGTTCGGCATCGGCCGGGTGCAGATTCGAAGCCCCCTTCGCGCGGTAGGCGATTCGCTCCACCTCCACGGTGCCGAACCGCGTGGACAGCAGCCGCTTGTGACCCGCCTCGGCGGCGCGCCGCACCACCTGGTCGGACCCGGCGACCTCCGGCAGGCGCTCCTCGCGCTGCGCATGCTGGGCGAACCACTCCTGCAGCATCAGGCGGTGCACCTCGCGGCCGCGCGCGGCGATGGATTCCTCCGCCTCGGAGTGAGAGACGCCCTGGTGGTCGAACAGATCGGTGAGCAGTTGCTCGAAGGCGGCGCGGGCGGCGGGAAACACCTCGCCGATCCCGGGCGGGCCGTAGTCTGGCAGCGGGCTCTTCCCTTGCGTCGTATCAGGCTTGTCACCAGGCACGACGCGGGGAAGAGCCCGCCTGATCAGGTCCGATCGGGTGCGCGAACGCCATCGGCCAGCACGAACAGGCCCTTGGACGGCTCGGCCGGCCACTCACCTCGCACCATGCGCTTCAGCCGCATCCGCAGCGTCTCGACGTGCCGGTGGTCGACGGCCTCCTCGGTCACCTCGCAGATTTCCTTCGCCCGCAGCGGCGTATTCGCGCTGGCCAGCAGGGCCAGCACCGGCCAGTCGCCCTCGGCGGGCACCTCACCGGTCGCGACGCGCACGACCGGCGGCAGACAGCCAGGCAGATCGTCCGGATCCGCATCCCGTGAAGACACCTGCTCGAACTCCGGTTCGTAGGCGTCGCGTTCGGCGAACACGCGGGCCAGGGTCGTCTGGGTGACCACCAGATCGGACAGCTCTTCCTCGGCGGCAGCTGTTCGCTTAGGTTCCCGTCGGATCGGGCACGACTGAGACACGTCTTCACGGCGTCCAGTGCTTGGTTCACACCTGGCTGCTCTGTGCGGGCCCTGCAAAGGCGCACAGTGGGTTCGGCGAGCGGTCTGGAGAAACGGAACAGATCCGGAACGACCCACCCGCCTCAACCTACGGAACGCGACGGCCTCAGCGGCATTATTTGCGGATACCTACATGCCGCCTGACCTGCGTGGACGAGGTTTCCGGCAAGGGCACGGCGGCGACGGAGAGCGTTGGCCGGTAGGTGCCAGGGCAGCCCACCCGCTACGTGGTGCGCGGCGCCGGACTGGCGCTGGAGGAGCGGACGACCAGGGTCGGCGTCAGCAGCCTGCGGCCGGAGTCGCGGGCGGTGCCCTGGGCGCCTGCCGTGGCCGGAGTGCTGTCGAGCAGGGCGGTCACGATCTGCTGCCCGATCTCCGCCATGGGCTGGCGTATGCTGCTGAGGTCCAGTGCGGCGGCGGTGGGGGAGTCGTCGAAGCCGACGACGGCGAGATCCCGGCCCACCTCCAACCCCCACCGCTGGGCCGCTCGCACGACTCCGACGGCGAGGGTGTCGGAGGCGGCGACGATCGCGGTCGGCGGGTCGGACCGCTCCAGCAGCGCGAAGCCCATATGCATGCCGGCGGGAACAGTGTCCTCCCCGCACAGAGCCTGTGCGTGGCAGCTTGAAGGCAGCCCTTGCCGGTCGATGGCGGCATGCCAGCCGCGTGCCCGCTGGTCGCCCACGTTCCCCTCGGGCTTCAGGCCCACATACCCGATGCGTTGGTGGCCTCGGTGGACCAGGTGGTTGACCGCGGCGGCGATGCCGGAAGAGTTGTCGACATCGACCCACGCGTATTCCTCGCTGGCCTGCGCCGTCCGCCCGAAGGCGACGAAGGGGACGCCCAGGTCGAGCAGGGCCCGCGGTCGCGGGTCCCGGGCATCGATGCCGTAGAGCACGAAGGCCTCTACTCCTGCGCTCCGGTGCAGGCGTCGGCATGCCTCGATCTCAGCGGCGTCGTCGTCGGCCGGGAACAGCAGCAAGTGACGGTCCGCGGCGCGGCTGGCTTCGGCCAGGGAATGAAGCAGACGGTCGTGGAACGGGTCCAGTGCGTCGGCCGTCGGTGGCTCGATCCGGTAGCCGATCATCCGCGAGGTGTTGGCCCGCAAGGCCTGCGCCAGTCGGTTGGGCTGGTAGCCGAGTCGGGCGATGAACAGCTCCACACGGTCGCGGGTTTCGGGGCGAACCCGCTCTGGCGCGTTGATGACGTTGGAGACGGTCTGCCGGGACACACCGGCCGCCGTGGCGACGTCCTCAAGTGTTGGGGCCGGGTTTTTCGTTGGTGGCCGGGCCTGCTCTGCCACGCTTCCTGCTCTCCTCTCGTGCGTGGTGCCATCCCCGTCGACAGCGAGCCTAATGAGCTCGGCATCGATCGGGTAACGTGCGTGTTGCACGTTCAAATGTAGTGAACGGCAAATGTACCGACAGGACGCGCCGTCGCCCGGCAGCACAAACCGTCGATGGAGGACCGGTGAGGCACCACTCCCGCACTCCTACCCTCGGACTGCATGAGCTGGTCACAGTCGTGCGGGCACCGTCGGTGTGCCTGAGCGGAGGCGACGGCCAGATTTACGCCGGTGGGGGAGGGGTTCTACGACAGTGATCGCAGGATCCTGTCGCACCTTCAGGCTGAGGTGGCCGACGCCACGGTAACTCCGGGGGACAGGTCGCGCGGTGGTGGCGGCGGCCTTCAGCTACCAGGCGCGGCCTTATGGCGATGCCTCCTCGGACGCCCTGGTGAGCCTGCACCGTCATCGCACGGTGGGGCCGGGCAGGCTCACGGAACGGCTGGAGTTCGTGAACCGCGGCACCGCACCGGTCAGCGGTGGCTGCTGGTGCGCTGCGGCAGCGATTCGGCTTCGATGGGCCGGGTTCGCGCCGGCGCGGACTGTGTCCCGGTCGCCGCGGAGGTGGACGGTTCACGGGTGCGCTGGTCGGATGACGGCCAGGAGGTCGGGCTGGCAGCGAACCGCGAACCGGAGGAGACCTGGTGCGGCGACGGTGACGCAGTCGTGGCGTTCCGTGTGGAAGCGGGCCCCGTCCTCGGACTGGCTGCCGAGGGACACCACTCGGTGGCCCGCTCCCTCGCCCAGGGCGTCGTGGCCGCGGCGGAGTACTTCGAGTACCGCCTGCCGGAGCTCTACGGCGCCACAGGCGGCGTTGGAGGGCACCTGCTCGCCCACCCCACGGCCTGTCGTCCGCAGGCATGGGCGGCTGCCGGTGCGGTGGCCATCGTCGGCTACCTGGAGGGGCGCCCTACAGGGCGTATCCCCGTCGCGCAGCCCCGGCCGGGGGGGACGGCTTCGCGCAGCACCCGGTGACCTGACGAGCCGACAACCTCCCTCCTGCGGTGACTTGGGTGTCGGGGCGGCCAACTGAGCACAGGGCCCGCTCGGCCGGAGGCCGTCCCGCGCCCGCTGTCGCCAGGGCCGCGGCCGCACCGTCAGAGAACGGGGCGGCCCCTGCCCCAGCTCCGCGTCGTCGGCATCTGCCGCGAACTGCAAGCTCCCCT
The DNA here is from genome assembly GCF_059510455.1 of Streptomyces sp. NTD91. NCBI lineage: Bacteria > Bacillati > Actinomycetota > Actinomycetes > Kitasatosporales > Streptomycetaceae > Streptomyces > Streptomyces sp. NTD91. The sequence continues at coordinate 9,352 of NZ_JCAJZW010000045.1, read as the reverse complement.
GGTGCCGTCCTCCGAGCGGCTGGAAGGCGTGTATCCGCGACGAAGTTCCCCCGGCGGTTCTTCCTTGTTTCAAGGGGTTGACGCGGCGGAGTCCGGCCACGAAACTTCCTGGCACTATTTGAACGCTCCAAGAGGGCGAGCAGGTCCATCCGGGGCATGGGTGAGTCACATCAGGTCCGGTTTCCCATGGTGCTGAGCTGCGGAGTGCCATGACGCCCGGGCCGGAAGTGGCGAGCCGACTCGTCGCTCAAGGCTGCTCGCAGTGCTCCCTTGTCCTACAGAGGAAACAGGAGAACCAGGTGGAGAACAGAGCAAGGCGGCCACTTGTGGCAGCCGCAGGCGCCCTTGCGCTCACGTTGGCGCTGGCGGCATGCGGTTCGTCGGGTGGCAGTGGGGGCACCGCATCGAAAAACGAGTCGGGCCGCGGCCCGATCACCTATGTACAGGGCAAGGACAACACCGGCGACGTCAAGAACATCATAGCGAAGTGGAACGCCCTGCATCCGGACCAGAAGGTCACTCTCAAGGAGCAGAGCGACCAGGCCGACCAGCAGCACGATGACCTGGTCCAGCATTTCAAGGCCCAAGACCCCGGCTACGACGTGGTGTCGGTCGACGTCGTCTGGACACCGGAGTTCGCCGCGCAGGGCTGGCTGCAGCCGCTGACTGACAAATTCGCCCTCAACACCGCACCGCTGCTGAAGGTGGCCGTGGACGCCGCGACCTACCAGGGGAAGCTGTACGCGGCACCGATTACTTCCGACGGCGGGATGCTGTACTACCGCAAGGACCTCGTCCCCAAGCCGCCGTCCACCTGGAGCGAGCTACTCGCCGACTGCAAGATCGCCCAGACCCATCACATGGGCTGCTACGCGGGCCAGTTCGCCAAGTACGAGGGGCTGACCGTCAACGCCTCCGAGGCGATCAATGCCGCCGGCGGTGAGATTGTCAAGTCCGACGGCAAGACCGCCGACGTGGACACACCGCAGGCCGCCAAGGGCCTGTCGTTCCTTGCGGACGCCTACAAGAACGGTGACATCCCCAGAGAGGCCATCACCTACCAGGAGGAGCAGGGGCGCCAGGCGTTCGAAGCCGGAAAGCTGCTGTTCCTGCGCAACTGGTCCTACGTCTACAACCTCGCCAGCAACGATGGAAGCTCGGTGGTCAAGGGCAAGTTCGCGGTGGCCCCCGAGCCCGGGCCGAACGGCATCGGTGCGAGCACCCTGGGCGGGCACTCCCTGGGCATGAGCGTCTACTCCAAGCACAAAGCCACCGCGCTGGACTTCCTGAAGTTCTACGAAAGCAACGACATCCAGAACGAGTTGCTGATCAAGGAATCCAACGCCCCGGTCCTCAAGAGCCTGTACACGGACCCGACCCTGTTGGCCAACCCGAAGCTCGGTTACCTCAAGACGCTGGGAGAGAGCCTCGCGAGCGCCAAGAGCCGCCCGGTCACGCCGTTCTACCCCGGTGTCACCGCGGCCATCGAGGAGAACGCCTACGCCGCGATCAAGGGCAGCAAATCGGTCTCCCAGGCTCTGAAGGATATGCAGGCAGCGATCAACTCCGCCACGAGCGGCTGACGTCACGAGCCGTGGACCGGGCCGGCAAAGAGTGACGGCCCGGTCCACCGCCGACACGACTCTGCACCTCCCGCACGCATCCGCCCCGGCGCGGCCTCACGACAGGGACACAGATGACCGTTACCACCGACAGACCGGCAACGGAGCCGGCCGGGTCGAAACGGCTGCGTACGCGCCGGCAACGCCACACAACGGGTGAGGGCCGTGCCGCACTGCTGCTGATCAGCCCCACTTTGCTGTTGCTCGCCCTGGTCATCGGCTACCCGGTGGTGGCCGCTCTGATCACCTCGTTCCGGCAGGACCAGTCACTGCAGAATGGGTTCTTCACCCGGGGCGGCGGGTTCGCGGGCTTCGGGAACTACACCCACTGGCTGCTCCAGCGCTGCGGAGTCGCCGCTTGTGCGCCCGGCACCCTGGGCAGCGAGTTCTGGGACGCGGTGACCGTCACCGTGCTCTTCACCATCATCACCGTCGTGGTCGAGATGTTCCTGGGCACGCTGATGGCGCTGGTGATGCACCGCGACTTCAAGGGCCGCTCGCTGCTGCGGGCCAGCGTGCTGGTGCCCTGGGCGATCCCCACCGCGGTGACGGCGAAGCTGTGGTACTTCATGTTCGCCTACAACGGCATCGTCAACAGCGTCCTCGGCACGCACATCCTGTGGACCGACGGGCAGTGGGCGTCACGGTTCGCCGTGATCATCGGGGACGTCTGGAAGACGACCCCGTTCGTCGCCCTGCTCGTCCTGGCCGGACTGCAGATCATCCCCACCGAGTTGTACGAAGCGGCCAGGGTCGATGGCGCGAGTGCCTGGCAGCGCTTCCGATACGTCACCGTGCCGATGGTGCGCCCGGCGCTGCTGGTCGCGACCCTGTTCCGCGTCCTGGACGTGCTGCGCATCTACGATCTGCCCGCCATCCTCACCCACGGCGGTGGCGGCACCGGGCACTCCACCACGACCCTGTCCATCCTGGTCATCGACCAGCTCGAGCAGGGCTACGGGGGCGCGTCCGCCCTGTCCACCATTACCTTCCTGTTCATCTTCGCGGTGGCCTTCCTCATGGTGAAGCTGTTCAACGCGAATGTGATCCGCACCCAGCAGTCGGCGGTGAAGTGACTTGACCAGCACCACGGGAACCACCTGTGCAGCGCCTTCCCTCCGATCGCTGGCGCTCCGCCGGACGGCCGGCCGCCTCGGTCTGTACGCGGGCATAGCAGCGATCATCGTGTGGTGCCTGGGCCCCTTCTACTGGATGGTCGTCACCGCGTTCCGTCAGGTGGGATTCACCTTCGACACCACCCCGTGGCCGACCCATGTCACGCTTGACGACTTCCGCACCGCTTTCGATACCAGCCGCGGCAACCATTTCGGCCAGGCACTCCTCAACAGCACCATCATCGGCGCGGCCACCACGGCGATCGCCATGCTGGTCGGGACCTTCGCGGCGTACGCCGTGGCGCGCCTGCACTTCCGCGGCAAGTTCCTGGTCCTCGGCCTGGTCTTGAGCGCGGCGATGTTTCCCGGAGTCGCCCTCGTCACCCCGCTGTTCCAACTGTTCACCAGCATCCACTGGCTGGGTAGCTACCAAGCCCTCATCATCCCCGACATCTCCTTCGCCCTGCCGCTGACCGTGTGGATCCTGACCAGCTTCTTCGCCGAGATGCCCTGGGAACTGGAACAGGCGGCCCGCATCGACGGCTGCACGCCCGGCCAGGCGTTCCGGCTCGTCATCCTGCCGCTCGCCGCACCGGCCCTGTTCACCACCGCGATCCTGGTCTTCATATCCGCCTGGAACGAATACCTCCTGTCCAGTCTGCTGTCCAACGGCAACGCCGCAGTCGCGCCGGTCACCGTCGCGATCGCCGGCTTCACCGGATCCCAGCCCCACCAGGAGCCCTACACCGCGGTGATGGCCGCGGGGACCGTCGTCACCATCCCCCTGATCATCATGGTGCTGCTCTTCCAACGGCGCATCATCTCCGGCCTGACCGCGGGCGCCGTCAAGTAGCCGGCGTGAGACCTCGGACTGTTCGACGACCGCATTCACAGAAAGGCACACAACCGTGGCCCTGGCTTCGTCCTCCGGCCCCTCCACCGAGCGAGCGTGGTGGCGCGATGCAGTTGTCTACCAGGTCTACCTGCGCTCATTCGCCGACGCCGACGGGGACGGGATCGGCGATCTGGACGGACTTCGCCAGCACCTCGACTACCTCGTCCAACTCGGCGTCGACGGCATCTGGCTCAACCCGTGCTACCCCTCACCGCAGAAGGACCACGGCTACGACGTGGCCGACTACACGGACATCGCTCCGGAGTACGGCGACCTGGCGACGTTCGACGCCCTGACGGCCGACGCGCATGCCCGGGGTCTGAAGGTGCTCATGGACCTGGTGCCCAACCACTGTTCCAGCGAGCATCCGTGGTTCCGCGCGGCGGTGGCTGCGGGCCCCGGCTCGCCGGAACGCGCGCGCTTCATCTTCCGCGACGGCCGTGGCGACGACGGAGCGACGCCGCCGAACAACTGGCTGTCCAACTTCGGCGGGCCGGCCTGGACTCGGATCGTGGAGCCCGACGGCACACGCGGCCAGTGGTACCTGCACCTCTTCGACGCCGCCCAGCCGGACTTCGACTGGACGCACCCGGACGTCATCGGCATGTTCGACGACGTGCTGCGGTTCTGGTTCGAACGCGGCGTCGACGGATTCCGCATCGATGTGGCGGCCGCTCTGCACAAGCACCCTGGGTTGCCGGACTGGTCCGGTGGCCACTACAACGAGTACACGCACAACCGCCCACAGGTCCATGAGGTGTACCGTCGCTGGCGCCGCATCGCCGATTCTTACGCGCCCGATCGAGAACTCACGTTTGTGGGGGAGATCTGGGTCCCCGACGTCGCCGACCTCGCCGCCTACCTGCGCCCGGACGAGCTCCACCAGGCCTTCTACTTCGATCTGCTCAAGCAGCCCTGGAACGCTCAGCTGTTCCGCAGCTCGATCGACCGGGCCCTCACCGGCATTGGGTCCACCGGTGCCACCATCACCTGGACCCTGGCCAACCACGACGTGCACCGTACCGTGACACGCTATGGAATCGTCCGCCCCGACGAGCCGCACGAATCGCTCGATCGCAACCTCGCCCTCATCCGGCCACGAGGCGAGGTGGACACCGTCCTCGGTGAGCGGCGCTCCCGTGCCGCGTTCCTGCTCCTCCTCGCTTTGCCCGGCTCGCAGTACCTCTACCAGGGTGAGGAGCTCGGGCTGCCCGAGGTGCTTGAGCTGCCCGACCAAGCCCGTCAGGACCCGACCTGGTTTCGCTCCGAGGGGCTCGACCCAGGCCGCGACGGATCGCGCGTACCGTTGCCGTGGACCGCGCAGGCGCCGAGCTTCGGCTTCTCACCGACGCAGGTGACCGCCGAACCCTGGCTCCCGCAACCACAGTGGTTCGTCAAGTACGCCGCGTCCGAACAGCTCAAGGACGCCGACTCCACCCTCACCCTGCACCGCAGGGCGCTACGCGTCCACCGGGACTTGTTCTCCGAGGCCAACCAGGCGGTGACGTGGATCGACGTCCCCGGCCGAGACGACGTGCTCGCCTTCCGCCGGGAGAGCGTCACCTGTGTAGTGGTGTTCGGCGACACACCGCTCAGGCCACCTGCCGAATGGGGATCGATCGTGCTCTGCAGCGCCCCCGTCCACGAGGGGCAGCTCGCCGGCAACTCGGCCGCATGGCTGCACAGCTCTTAGGAGGTCGTCTCCTCCCGACATTTCATCCCGGAATCGGTGTTTGATCCCGTGGTGTCGGGACGGGCCAGGAGATGGTGGCTTCGCCGGAGAGGCGGCGGCCCATCAGGTCGGTCATGGCGAGGTGGATCATGGCTTCGGAGCGAGTGGCAAGGGTCTCGACGAAGAGACGAAGAAGAGGACACGTCGGCCCCGGGAGGTCAATGACGGCCTGTGGGAGCGGATCGAGCCGCTGTTGCCGCAGGTGAAACGCAATCCGAGGTCTCGGGCCTGCTGATGCTGCGGCGTGCCAGTGCCCACCGCTGGTGGGTGGGCATCTCGCCGTCGATTTGCGTGGGACCGGTCCTAACAGTCCACGCACACACGCTTTTGCCCGCCTCCGCAGATCCGCTCGCGGGAAGACGTCGGAGACCTGCAGCAGCAACTCCTCCAACTGGGCATCCCACTCAGCTACTTGCGCCATATTCGCCGGACCAGTCGCCCATGACCGGCAGTTGCCCGACGAACCAGATCACCGAACTACAACTGAAGGGTTAGCCAGCTGTAGACCGTGGATCTTCATGTGGTGGCCGCCGTCTGGCGTCACCAGCGGGCGACGAGCTTCTCCGCCTTACCGCGGTTGCGGTACAGCCAGGTGGTCCCCGGCGTGATGGCCCCGGTCAGATAGCCGACGATGGGCTCCCGTTGCGTTGCGCTGTCCAACTCGCCGAGCAGCTTCAGGGCGTCGGGCAGGGGGAAGAAGGCGGCCTGTTCGATGTCGTCGTCCTCCGGCGCGAGGTTTCCCGACCACTCGTCGATCTCGAAGGCAGCGGCCAACGCCGAAGGGTGCTGCTCGGAGTCGATGTGCATGAGGAATGCGGTCCGCACCGGGTCGCCCACCAGCAGCCCGGTCTCCTCCTGCAGCTCGCGCCGGAGAGCTTCGTGCATGAGCTCGACGTCCTCGACCCCGCCACCGGGAAGGGACCAGAGCATCTCCCCGTCGGTGCCGAGGCTCTCTCGGACGAGCAGGATCTCGTTGTCTCTGCGGATGATGCCAATGACCAGTTGCACCCGGGGTTTGGGGGCTTTCGAATCCTCTGCCGTCATGCCGCAGACCGTACGCGATGGCCATGTCGCCGGTAGTCAGGGCTGCTGCGGAGACGGGTGCGGCCACTGTTGATCATCGTTGGTTGTGTGGACAAACGATGAGACGGTGGCCGCGGGCCGCAGCATAGATCCCGCCCGATGGCGGGAGGCGTTCGGGGTGGCCATGGGCCGGATCGCGGCCGGTTCACCCGGTACGAACCCCGCCTGCGACCCGGGCCGTTGGTATTCGGCCTGCTGTCAAACCTGCCGCGCAAGAACTGCTGGACGATCGCGGAGTGGGCCGGGGAAGCCAGCCCGCACGGCATGCAACAGTGTCCCCCTCATGCGCCACCCCAGCGATGCCGACCCCCCGGGGCATCCCTCCTCGCGGCGCCGTCACCACAGGTGAGAGCCTTCGATGGGCGGAATGCCGGAGAGCAAATCTGCCGCATCACCGAGCATAGGATGGGCAGCTTCAGAGCTCTGACCGCAATTCCGTGAAAGCTGAAAGAGGAAGACCCGCACGCAGGATCATTCTGTCCCGGGATGAGCCTGTAGCCGCAGGGTCAGGCCGGTCGTCCCGTAGGTGCTGCAGAACTCGCAATCACAGCTGACCAGACAGTCCGCCTGGCAATGGGCGGTCGGCCAGAAGCGGGATGCGCACGGCCGCGGACCCCCGCCGGTGGGGGAGGCCAAGGCACCTGCTAGAATCCCCGTCAGCACTGAGCCTTCCTGGCCCGGACACAGCGTCCGACGGGGAGGCTTTTTTCATGCCCTGGGGCCGCTCGTCCGGGGTCCAGCGCTGATCACACAGGCGCCTTCCCAAGACCTGGTGCCCCCGGTCTGGGCATGCGGCGCTCGCCAGTCGACCACCTCTGCAAAGGAGTCTCGTGCCAGACGTATCCATTCGCCTCGCAGGCATTGCCGACCGCCCCGTAGTGGAGCGGCTGTGGCTGATGTTCCGACATGACATGTCGGAGTTCAACGGTCTGCTGCCCAACGCGGACGGAACCTTCCGCAACGATCGGCTCCACACGGCCTTCTCTGAGACCGACTGGGCGCCATACCTCCTGACGAGCGGTGGCAGCCCTGCTGGTTTCGCGTTCGTCCGCAGTTTGACCAATCCGACGCGCGTGCTGAACAGCTTTTTCGTGGTGCGCGGCGCACGGCGGACAGGGATCGGGTTGCACGCCGTTCAGGAGATCGTGGCCAGTCACCCGGGTTCGTGGGAAGTCGCGTTTCAGGACGCCAACACGGCCGCGGTGCGCTTCTGGCGTCGCGTCGCCACGCAGATCGCCGGTGACGCATGGACTGAGGAACGCAGACGGGTACCAGGTCGGCCGGACCTGCCTCCTGACGTCTGGATCTCGTTTCGCACCCCTGCGGAGACGCACGACTGAGTATCAAAGCAGGGAAGCCGCCGAGCACACTCGGCGGCACCGCCCACGCCGGCCGGGCAATGCAATGGGGTCACCGAACTGCTTTCGCTACACACCGTCAGCATCGCCCCCAAGGATCACCCGACGTTCGTGCCCTGGAGCGCCGACGCCCCGCCGAAACTTCTGACTGGCCACTGCTGAACGCTTGGCAGAGGTTGGCGGCTGGGTGATGTGCAAAGCGACGTGGATGTCCACAAACTCGGATGCCTGGGCCGGCTCTGGTGTGTTAGCTGCTGAGAATGGAACCGGATCTCGTCACGGACGAGCGACTGCAGGATTTTCTCGACGAGCTCGTTCGAAGGGAACCGCTCTTTCACAGGCCGGAGTTCGGAACGACGAGAGCCGACTTCGAAGCCATGACAGCGCCCGACTTTTGGGAGACGGGCGCTTCGGGGCGCCGCTATAGCCTTGCTTACGTGCTGGACGTCCCGGAGGAGCGCAATTGAATCTCAATTAGGCGCCGGCGATGGCCGTGAAGTCCCAGTACTGGTCCGGCGTCCCCTGGCAGGTCCACTCGATCGCGTCGGCGCCCGAAGAGAGGGATCCGCCAGAAATGGTCAGGCAGTAGTTGTCGGTGATGCTCTGCAGTTCGCGGTAGCCGTCACTGTTGGTGCTCACCCATCTCCACTCCATATTGGAGGAGACATTCGTCGGGCCATTGCATCCACCCGTGTAGATTTGAGAGCCCTTGACTCCGGAGCTCTTAATACACTCGCCGGTAGACTCGTTCTGGATGGAGTAGATGCCACTCCCGAGCCCGTACAGAACCCAGTTCTGTTCTTCGCCACTGCCACAGGTCCACTGAATGACCCTCGTTCCGCCGCCGGCAGCCGCCAGGCAGATGTTCACCGAGGGACTGTCATTCCAGGCGTGGCCGTACGTTGCCGCCTCGGCGACGCCCGCGTTGGTCGCCGAAAGTGCCAGTGCAGAAAAAACTGCCCCGGCAAGTAATGACGCCCGCTTCATGCTCATACCCACCGCTCCCTAGAGGCGACTGGCGCTCTGTTGATCAAGCTCTGGGACCTTAGCACTCGGTCAATCGCAGCCGCCAGGGGGCTTGGGGTCAAGGCGTTCCATCTGTTCGTTTAATTGGCAAATACCCAGAACTGATGCAGCATGATCCGCCATCAATCTATAGGATTTCGGACAATTGGGGTTCGATCTGACTTGGTGCGGAGACATCGTTGCGCACCGTTCACCCCTCGCCAATCGAAGCCCTCAGTCCCGACCCCGATGCGGCGCACCACCATTGAACCGTCGGGTGGGCTCGCCCCGATGCCCGTGCCCGAAGCGTGCCCGAAGGCGCGGACGCCGCCGGGGAATTGCGGGGAAGAGTCGTAGCTGCTGTGATCGTCATATGCCGCAGGGCAGCAGGCCAAATTGCGGGCGCCCGACGGCCTACGTGTCGTTCCCCAAGGACGGCAGGATGTCGGTGTCGGTCGCTCCCCGGTACGGTGGTGCGCTGGGCAAGCAGGCCATCAGTCAGGTCGCGGTCAGCGTGCATGCGGTCTCCGATGCGGCATCGT
>NZ_JCAJZW010000044.1:0-71744 GCF_059510455.1 Streptomyces sp. NTD91 | reverse complement strand
TTAGGCGTTTCTCCGGACGGCCTGCTCCCGATGACCCGATCTGGACCTCATGACCTGCTCCACGCGCCGGGCGTCGGACAACGAGTTGAGCGCCGGAGTGGCCAACTGAAGCACCCAACGGCCGACTGAGGCGGTCATGAACACCTGCCCGCTCCTTTCGCCGTGTCCGCCCTTGCCCAAGAATTCGAACAAGTATCAGGCGGTGAGGTACTGGCCAGCCGGCCGCGGTCCCCGCGGCCGGCTTGGACCATGGACAACCGGCAGTGCGCGGCCGCCGGGGCCGCGCCCGCCCCGCCCGACCTGTGCCGGCCGGTCTTCTGTCAGGCCGCGAGGCTCTTACGGAGGGCGTCGAGGCCGTCGCGGTAGATGCCGTGAAGAGGACGACGATCCGTCACCGCCCTGGGTGGGGGCACCCGGCAGTCTTCATGCCGCCCCGCTTCGTGGGCAGGCCCATGGCGTGTGCTCGACCGCCCGAAAGTCGGGGCACGCAGGTGGATGAGCTGGCCCGGCGACTCGCGCCGCTCGCGTGACGGCAGGCGTACCCTGACCCACCCATCCGGTGAACCTTCAGGGTCAGAGCACTGGACAGCGGGTCACGGCAGACCGGATCTCGGGGCTACCACTCGATCCGGTACAGCCTGACCGACCGGAGGTGTCCGTGCGCGCTGCCGGGCCGGGCAGGCCGGTGAACGGGCCCGAATTTAAAGCGATTTGACGGCAGCTCACCGGAGCCGCGGGAAAAGGCTCGGTGCGCCCTGGAAGATCACGTAGAGTCCACCCTGACCAAAGCGAACAGCTGTTGCAGTCGTCGTAGACGTGACTGCTCAGGGGGAAGGAAAGAGCTGTATGAAGGCATCCCGGGTCCGGCGCGGTGTGACCGTCGCCGCTACCACCGCCGCGCTGGCCGTCGCCGGCGCTGTGGCCACCGCGTCCCCGGCCGCGGCCAAGGCCAACCTGCTGGAAATCACCAAGGTTTCGCTCGACAAGCCGGGCCTTCAGCTGGACATCGAGTACTCCTGCGACACCGGCGTGGATCTACAGATAGCCGGTTACGCCTCCAAGGTCACCGAGTCGGCTGCCGGAAAGCGCAACGCGGCGGGAACGATCGAGGCCTCCACGGTCACCTGCGACTTCGTCAGCCGTACCGTGCACATGAAGCTTCGCCCGGTCGGTAACGGCTTCGCCAAGGGAGACAAGGTGAAGGTCACCGTCTTCTACTGGGACGAGAACGGGGCCTTCGGCACTCAGCAGGAGACCGCCACCGCAGCCCTCTGAGACTCCGGGCCCCTTCACGTAGGCCCTCGGCTCAACCGTCCGGCGCAACCGTGCACGGCACGGACCGAGTTGAGGGCCGGTGGCCGGTCGGCTGTCGTGTCTCCCGGGGGGCCGGCCTCAGTCGCGGTTGCGGTGACGGCGTGTGGGGCACGGTCGCACGATGACGAGCCTGCGCCTACCATGTCCGACTGGGGAGTACGGCCTGTTGCCCGCCGCCGGTGAGCCGGCCGCGTGGCACCTGCTGCGCTTCCGACCCGCCCAGCGCACACGATCCCAGCCGGCGACAAGCCACCAAGCGCCTCCAGCACGATGCCGGACCCCGCCACCGATGGACACCCGAGGGGGCTGAGAAGTCAAGCTGACCCCGTCAATGCACGGCGGGCATCGGGGCGATCGGTCAGTGCTTTTCGCTGCGACCCGGGAGATCAGCTTGTCGCGCACCGAGGACCACTCATTCGCAAGCAGGCTGTAGTACAGCGAATCGCGGCGCGTGCCGTCCTGGCGCACCATGTGGCTGCGCAGTGTTCCTTCGTAGACCAAGCCCAGCCGTGTCAGTGCCTGCTGGGAACGTACGTTGAGGTTGTCGGTGCGCAAGGCGATTCGGGCAAGTCCCAGATCGTCGCGGTCACGGGGTGATTCCCGACGGCACGGGCTTCGCCGTTCCGCGACCGAGACCGTCGGCATCGTCGTGGAGGGCGATACCGGGAATTCGGCCTGATGCTCTACTACCGGGAGGAACGGCTGGCGAGCGTGGTGCACTCCCAGCCAGGCGCGCGGCTGTGGGAGACGAACGCTCCGCGGACGCCGCCGCCTGCGGCTGGTGGTCACTGGTCGGGGCGGACGGCTTGGACGCCGGTGCCTGCGTACGCGTTCGGCGTCAGGGTGAGCAGGTACCGACCGGTGGGACGGGCGGGGAAGGGGCGGGCGGCGTCGGAGCGTGGTCTGCAGGGGTGCCAGGCGCCGGCCGCGTTGCGTCTCTTCTCACTTGCCGAGGACGGGGGAGGGGTCGCGGATCTCGAAGACGCCGATCTCGAACCCGGCGAGGATCTGGCGCTCGATCGCCTCCGAGAGCCCCGGTTCGGCGAGCCATGGCCCGCAGGTGCCGGAGTCCTGGCCCATCGATGCGAGCGCCGGCTCCTGGCTTCTCGCGCCTGTCCGCGGGCGGGGCGAGGATGCGCGCCAGACCCCGCCCTGAACAGGGAGGCGGGTCCGGCTCGTCTCGAGTGTCCGGTCAAGGGGGTGTGGTGGCTGGTGTCCCTACTGGAGGAGTCGAAGCCACGCGACGTGGCGGTCCGGAGCAGGCAGCCGAACTACCGTTGCGAGCAGCGGAGTTGAGTCATCAGTCACCTAGCCGCAGGAGGCCGATCGAACACTAGGCTGCTGCCCCACACGAGTGTCAGCCGAAGGAGGACGTCGTGCCACCGTCCGACACAGCGCTCAGGGCTCGTACCCGCCTGCTGTTGATGTACAACCTCACGCCGCAGGTGCAGGTGTCCGACGACACGTTCCGCCCGCTGACCGAGGCACTCGACCTCGGCCGGTTCAGCGCCCACGTCGAGGCCGCCGGGCGCCTGCTGCCCCGGCTGGTGCTGCACGAGCGCGTCCCCGAGATCACGCTGCCCCCGAGCGCAGCCCGGGTCGACGGTGCGGTCGTCACCCCGGCCGTCACGCCTCGCTGGGACCCCTCGCTCTTCGTGGACGTCGAAATCGAGGACGACACGGACGGATCGAACATGATCGCCGAGACGCTCTATGCCACCTGGCAGGACCGCTCCGCGACGCGCGTCGGCGGGGTGCCGTTGACCGAGTGGCTCGACGAGCGCCTGCGCGCGTACGGCATCACCGAGAGGCCCGCCGATCAGCCGCCGCTCGCATTCGGCCGGAATGTCCATCAGAGCGTCTTTCCCGGGGAGGCACTCGCACGAGGCCTGCTGGCCGAGCACATGCCCGACGACGCGGTCGGCCCGGACGTGGTGACGATCGTGCTGCGCGGCACGCTGGACAACGGCACCGGCGCCACGCTGGGCATACGCCGACCCGAGACGCTGAACAACCCCGGCCGGACCATGGTCGCGCACGGCAGAGGCGTGTCATTGATCGTCGGCTACGCGCCGCCGGTGGAGAACGCTTTCGGGCTGGCCGCGGCCGGCATCCTCAACGCGGTCGCGGCCGTGCACCGCATCCGGCGACAGGCGTTCGAGGCGCTGGAACTTGACCGGGCCGCGGTGGTCGAGACGGCGGACGATGCCCGCACCCTGGTCGCGCAGCTCTCGCGGCGGCTCAGCGATCTCCAGCTCGACCTGAGCTTCAGCGTCGAGGCGTACGCCGACACCATCCTCATCCCGGAGCTGTTGGTCGAAAGCTTCCACTCGTCGCTGCGCGGCGTCTCGGCGCTGTCGGGAGCACTGGTTAACACGTCCCGCATCGTCGAGCGCGTAAACGCCGTGCTCGCGACGCGTCGCGTCGACCTTGAGACGGCGTCCCAGCGGTACGCCGAGGGCCGCGACCGGGTGCTGGCGGCGGCGATCGCCGCCGGTTCGGTCATCGCGCTCCCGCCCGCGCTGCTGCTCGCGTTCTTCGGCGTGAACAGCAGCGACGTGGACCCGCGCCGCTCGATCCTGGACATCCACCACTACGGTGTCGCATACGCGATCGCCTGGTTGCCGTTCCTCCTGCTGATCACGGTCGGCCTGGTCGCACGCCGTCGCGTGTCGCTGCGCCTGTCCGCCCCGGACACAGCCATGTCCGATCGGCTCCGGACCCGGCGTTCCTGGCTCAGGCGCTCGCGACGACACGGCAGGTGACCCGAGCTTCGAGAAGATCGCGGCGAGGCAGCCGCGCACGGTCTTCTCGGAGAGCACCGGCTCTTGAGTGGCTATGACAGCGTGACTACCGCGGGGGCAAATTGCTCACCACGAGCGCGGCGGCTTCCGCAGGCGTCGCAACCTCGCCCAGGAGGGCGGCGCAGCCGGCTGCATAGACCTGATACGGCGGTCCGCCGTAGACGACGAACGGAACGTCGTCGTGATCTGATCCGCTCCAGGGCGGGACACTGCGCAGGAAGTGCAGCGTGCCGTGTGTCGGGAAAGGATAGAGGCCGCGCAGGCGTGGCTCGGCGTGGGCGGCCTCAACGACGCCAGGCAGCGATTCATGCGTGGCGCCCCGAGTGCCCGACCTGCGTTCCAGGAGCCAGCGCCGGGGCGGTCGCGATGGCAGGGGCTTCAGACACGGGCACATCTTCGAAGATCCGACGGCAGCCACAAGCCAATCAGCCGTCGACAGCCACGACTTTCCCAACAGGCCCCAGCCTGATCTTCAACGTCCGGCGTCGAATGGTGCCTCGAACTTGATCACTCGGTTCGCTAACCGCCGTACATGGAGTGGCCTTCGTCTGAACATGTGCTCCGACCAAGGAGTCACTGTGGCCCCTTCCTACCGCCTGCCCTGAAGGCAGGCGGCCGGTCGGTGGTCCGTCGTATCAGGTGCGGGTGACCGTCCCGCACACGTCGGGGCGGTTCGGGTCGAGGTCCTTGCTGCGGTCGTAGGGGTCTGTTGCCGGCCCGGTGGCCGGTGCTCCGCTCGGGATGTCTGTGCTGAACTGCGGGTGGAGGAAGCCGTCGTAGACATCGCAGGCGCTGTTCGAGATGTCCTCGTCGTAGTGGACCACCTCCAACTTGTCGGGCGTGACCTGGTATTTCGTCGGGTCGGACAGCTCCGTGTCCAGCACACGGCGCACGATGGTCCGTTGCACCTCCGTGGATCCGTTGCCTGCGTGGGTGACGGGATAGACGAAGGTGTAGTCGGCGTGCACGACGACGGAGGCGTGCGTGCCCGGCTTGAAGGTCATGCGACCGCGGACCTTGATCACGTCGCCGACGAGCCGGAGTTCGTGCGGGTCGAACCGGCTGAACATCCACAGTGGGTCGTGCCGCTTGTCCGGCCTGCGCAGCGCGGTGTTCAGCAGGTTGAGCAGCTCGGTCTGGTGCGGGTCGATCACGTCCATCGCCGCCTGCGGACGCTCGCCGCGCAGGGTGTGGGGGGCGAGGTTCGCCGCCACGAGGAGTTGCTTGGTCTCCTTCAGCGCGAAGGCGACCTGTGCCTTGCTCAGGGTGCCCACCGGGGCCGCCTTCGGCAGCACGATGGCGTCGGCTCCGTCCGCCCACCGCTGGGCGGGGGAGCCCGCGAAGGGCCGCTTCCGGGTTGGCACGCCGGGCTCCCCGGTGGAGGGGGCCGTGGTGGGTCGGGCTGTCTCCGGTGGCAGGGGAGTGGGCGCTGCATGCATGTCGCGGGAGGAGGCGAACCGTTCTCCCAGTCCGCCGGGCAGATAGGACAGCGCCCGACCTGGATCGACCGCGATGACGGCGGCGCACACCGCGGCGACTATGCCGACGGCGCCGAGCACGCGGCGCCGTCGCGTCGCCCGCCCGTCCAGCTCACGCCATGCCGGGCCGGTCCGCCAGCCTTCCGGCTGCCATGGCTGACCGGCCGCGCCGTCCCCGCCCTTGTTCCGGAACCGCCTCCTGTTCCCGCCTCGTTGAGCTTCGGCCCGTGCGTCCTGTTCCCGTAGCCGGGCGGTGACCATGCGGGCTCGGGCCGAGGGCTCTTTCGGCGCGCCGGCCCGTATCTCGCTCTCGTGGTCCCGGGCGAACTTCTCCCACACCTCTTCGGGTACCGACAATCCTTCCGCGTCCCCCGCAGGTCTGCCGCCCTCCGGTTCTTCCATACCCATGGTCCCTCCTCGTCGTTCACCGTGCCTCGACCGCACAGACGAGCCTGACCAGGGTGTATGCCCGCAGGCGGTGGCGATCAGTGACAGTCGGCGCACATCCAAGCAGAGCTTGCTGACACCGGATCACGCGGGGTGGGGCGCCGTCTGCGGGACGCCGGTCAGGGCACCGAGGTTCGCCTCGGCGCTGCGTGTGGTCAGGGAGGTCACCTGCACGCCGAGCGGGTCGAGCTGGAGCTGCTTGACGGGCAGGTAGCCACCCTGGGCATCGTTCGTGGTGTCGATGGTGAATCGCCTTGCGTTCAGGCCGACATGGTCGAATCTCCGGCTGAACGCCTGGGTCAGGAAGGGAAAGCCTTCGATGGCACGTCGAGGTGTCCGTCGGTGGTGTTCTGCTAGCCGTACTTCTCTGCGGCGAAGTGGGTGGCCTCCCTGTCGGCGTAGTGCACGGCGATCCGGTCCGCGATGGTGAAGGGAACAGCCGACACCACGACCCGTGATCGCGACGACCTTGACCCAGCGACGTCTCATATGAATCTCCCCGATGTGCCGGTCACGGTCGAACATGATCAGTCAGGGAACCGATCGTGCACGGTCGGCGGTTCGCGGACCAGCCTCGCGGAGAAGGGCGCGGGCCCGCGGCATCCAGGGCAGGCAGGCCGGGACCCACGTTCACGTCGGACGGAGACCGCCAAGGAGGCGTCAAGGAGCCGTCCGGACCACATACTTGACCACGCGGGAAGGTCTCGCGGTGATCCTGAGGGGAACCGGCACGGTGAGCGATGCGGGCAGTGGGCTGGGCAAGGTCGAGGTACGGCTCAAGTGGGACCCGAGCCCTCTCGGGGAAACACCCCGGCATCTCGACATCATCGCCGCGACCTACTCGGCGGACGATCCCCACGGGCGGCCGGTGTACGTCGTGCACTACGACAGCCGGTCGCCGGACGGCACCATCAACATGACCCGACACAGCCAGACCGGTATGGGTTTCGGGTTCGTCGAGGTGATGGTCCTGGAGTTCGACCGGCTGGCGCCCGTGTACGGGCGTGTGGTGGTCGGCGTGGCCATCCACCAGGACGGTGCGCCCCGCACATTCGGGGAGATCTCCAATGCTGGTGTGGTCGTTGTCCAGGGGTACCAGCAGCTGCTGGCGGACGACTTCTCACAGGTTGCCGATGCCACTGCCGCGACGGTTACCGAGTTCACCCGAAGCTCTCCTGGGGTATGGGGCATGCGCGAGATGATCCGAGGCTTCGAGAGCGACCCGGTGCTCTTCACCGCAGAGATGGGCAGCCCGCAGCGATAAACGCTGCCAAGGCCCTTGGATCAGCGGCCGCCTTCCTTACGGTCACGACAACACCACCGATGGGTGCTGGTGCTCGTAAGGGGGTGTCCGCCCTTGGCGACGAGGTGGGGATGGCGCGGGACGCTCCGCAGGAAGCTGTGGACCGCCCCGATCGCCCGCGTCAGTGCGGCGCTGCCGAGGGCGAACGCGACGCGGTGGATCTTCTGACGGAACATCAAGCCATGCGAGCCGGCGAAATGACGAAGGCCGTCCGCTGCAAGCTGCCCTGACCGATATGAGGCTGTCGGAGTCATCCCGCGGTTGGCGACGCCGTGGGTGAGGGTTCTGTGGTGGGGCCAGTTGGTACGCCCTCGGTCGACAGCCCGGGGGGCACAGTGAGGGACACGACGGGCGCGCCCGGCTGCGGCACCGGCGGCGTGACCTGGGCTGAGGGGAGCTTGGGCGGGGTCGTCTCCTGGAAGTTCACCTGGTCGAAGTTGACCAGTCCGGTCTTCTCCATCTGTGTGATGTGGTCCAGGACCACGTCGTTGGCCTGGTCGGCGAGGGCCCGCACGAGGGTGTTCTCCGTGGTGGAGCGGATCTTGGCGATGGTGTTGAAGATCGAACCGTGGGTCATACGCAGGGTGTTGGCGAAGTCGGTGTCGAACTGTTTGCCCTTGTCGGACTGGAACTTCGCCAGGAAGCCCTGCTGTTGGGGCGTGGGCTGGTTGGGGATGGTGATGTTCAGCTCGGGGGCGATCCTGCGGCAGCTGGCGTCGAGCGCGGCATGCCCGATGACCAGGTGCCGCCCGGCCTCGCGCACGGCCGCGGTCGTCCCCTTCTGCATGGCCAGCTGCCCCGAGGGGCCTTCCCACAGCCCGGCGGAGCGTACGAAGACGACGAAGTTCCGGTCGGCTTCGGTGAGCGGTCCCCACTGGGTGTTGGCGATGATGCGAGCCTGGTTCGATGCGGTGTTCTGAAGGCCCAGCATGCTCGGGTAGATGAGCGCGGCAAGGGTCAGGCTCAGGGCACCGCCAACGGCGGCGGTTCCGATCGCGTTGCGTGAGACGGGCACGGTGCCTCCCAGTGCGGACGAGTGGTCGTCACCCGGGTACGCAGAGCGCGATACAAGAGAACCTTTGCTCCAGGTAAAGATTGCATGACGCCACAAACTCGAAGGGGACGGCTGGTCGACGTGTACGACCATCGGCCGTTCGTGGATGCGGAGCTGTGGGGGGGCGAAATCAACCGTCCGGTCGAGGCGCACCGTGGCGAGACCAGCCGGGGCTCCCGGCGTTGCGGATTGCAGTTGACGTTACCGATCCATGACCAGAATTTTGTTCGGATGTCGAATTATTGCACATACGCTCGCGTGCGCCGCCTCCCACGCGCACCGGCACGGCGCATCTGCGTGCCATTGGAACATCACAAGGACCGTCATGAACAACAGGCGCCGGCAGCAAGTGCTGCAGTCCGTCGCCCCTCTGCTCGCCGAGGGCGAGCAGGTGGAAGTCACCTCTCTCGCCAAGGTCGGCTCCGTCTCGGTCAAGCGCCGGGTGCTGACCACAGCGCTGGTCGGCGTCCTCTCCGCCGGGACGGTCATCGCCACGGTTCAACCACGTCCGATGTACTGGGCGCTCACGGACCGCCGACTGCTGTTCTTCGACGCCAAGACCACGACGGGCAGGCCCGGCAAGCTGCTCATGAGCCTGCCGCGCGAGTTGATGTCCGCCGCGCCGATGAAGAAGGCGCTGCTGGGGCTGGGATTGCAGACCGTGCTCACCGTCCAAGGCCAGGAGCAGGGCCTGAAGCTTACGTTCCCGCCCGCCTACAAAGCCGCGGGCAGGGACCTGGCATCCCGCGTCGCTGTGACGGCCTGAGCCCTGGAAGGGCGCAGCACCCCATACGATTTCTCCTGTGGCGCCGGTGCCGCAGCAGTGCCGCCGTGAACGTTGCCGCGTAGGCGCACTGACGGCGAGGAATGCGCTTCGCGCGAACGCGGCAGGGGGTGATGTATGCCCCCCCACTTACCAAGGGCCGGCACCGCCAAAGCGGTACCGGCCCTTGGTGCTTGCCCGTGCGGGGCCGTTTCAGTGTCGTCCTCGGGCAGACCCGTGAACGCGCATGGGTGCCGTGCGGCCGGGGATGTCGGCGGGCGTGGCACGCCGTGGTCTCGGTATCGTCGGGCGGGCTGAGGAAATGTGCCGGGACGACCGGTGGCGGTTGCCGACCTGGCCGACTGTTCGGTCTGCAGGTTGCGGTACCGGGCCGCCCGTTGCTCCGGCAATGGCGCGTCGGGTCAGGTCGTCAGTTCGTAGCCCGCTTCTTCGACCGCGTCGCGTACGTCCGCGACGTCCAGGGGGCGGTCGCTGGTCACGGTGACCCTTCCGCTGTCGACGTCCACCGCCACGGCGGTGACGCCGGGGATGTGCTCGATCTCATCGGTGACGGATGCCGCGCAGTGTGCGCAGGCCATGCCCGTGACGGTGTAGCCGGTCTCGGTCATGCCGGCCTTTCCCGAGTGCTGTCGTGGGCGGGCACGGTGCGGGTGGCCATGTGCGCCCGCCGCATGCGTCCCTCGGCGGTGAAGTGGCCGAAGAAGTGCACCTCGGTGGCGAGGTCTCTGCCCCGCTGGGAGGAGTGCAGGGTGTAGCGGGCGGCGATCCGGTCGCCGTCCGCGAGGGCCTCGTGCACCTCCATCCGGATGGCGGGCCGGTTCTTGCGGACCGGGCGGGTGTGCGCGATGAGCTTGTCGCGGTCGATCCGGTGTCCGTCGGCGATCTGGACGATGTCCGGGGTGTGGAAGCGGTCGACGATGACCGCCGGGTCCTCGTCGCCCGCCAGCAGCTCCTCGGTGAAGGAGGTGAAGAAACCGGCGATGAATTCCTTGGGATCGGTGTCGTGGAGTGGGGTCATGGCGTTCCCGTCGGTCGGGGCTCACGCTTCAACTCTGACGGTATGTAAGGGTTGCAGTTCTCGGTAACTTTGACAAGGTGTAAGAGATGATGTCGCCTCTGCCCCGCAAGCGCCGCGCCGACGCCCACCGCAGCAGGGCGGCCGTCCTGGATGCCGCGATCCGGGTTCTCGATGCGGATCCCGACGCCGGGCTGGAGGCGGTCGCCGTCGCCGCCGGTGTGACCCGGCAGACCGTGTACGCCCATTTCGCCTCACGGGAGCGGTTGTTGCTGGCCGTCGCCGACCGCATCACCGAGGAGGCCGTCGCCGCGATGGATGCGGTCGACCCTGATGCCGGGCCCGCTGCGGACGCGCTGATGCGTCTGCTCGACGCCGGGATGCGGGCGGCCCGGCGCTACCCCGCACTGCTGCAGCGGATCGGCGCCCTGCCTGTCGGCGCGCAGGCCGGCCGGGATCAGCACAGGCCCGTGGCCGACCGCATCGAACGGGTCATCCGCAGGGGCCGACTGGCCGGCGAATTCGATGGCCGGCTGCCGGTCGACTGGCTGGTCGCGGCCGCCATCGGGCTCGGTCATCTCGCGAGTGAGGAACGGGACGCCGGCCGGATGTCCGAGACGGCCGCGCAGGACGCGCTCCGCCTGAGCCTGTTGCGCCTGCTGGAGGCCACCGACGGGGCGGACGGTTGGACGGGGCGCGGGTGAACGGGGAAGTTGGCGGGCAGCGGCCTGTCCAGTGCTGCGGTCATCTGGTGTGCGTGCGGTTCCGCGTCCTGAGCCGGAAGACGGCCAGCCCGATGGTGCCGAACGCTGCGGCCCAGGCCAGGCCAAGGGCAAGGTGTCGCCACAGGGCGGCATGGCCGAACGAACCGCCGACGGCGAACTGCATGGGCCCGAACGACGGGAACCACTGCAGGACGGGCTCGTTGGCGAGCGGGTTGCCCAGGGGGTTCTGCCGGAAGGTGTCCATCAGGCCGCGGGTGATTATCAGGAAGAAGCCCTCCAGATCCCGTTTGACGAGAACGCCGAGGAGCAGTCCCAGAGCGCCGTGGGTGAAGGCGATGACGGCGAACCCGGCGACGACGGCGAACCGGCCCGCGGCTGTCGGCCGCCAGAAGAGCAGAATGGCCGGCGCGGTGTAGAGGGCGAGCGCGGTGGCGACGGACGCGAGGGCCAGGGTCTTGGCGCCGATGAGGATGGACTGCCGGTATCCGGCGAAGACGAGGCGCCGGTCGAAGGAGACGGCCTTGCGGACGGCGTCGAAGACGACGAAGCCGGCGATCATCGTGACGGAGTTGAGGCCTGCTGAGATCAAGGTGAGGTGGGCGGCGTCGCCGTGCAGGACGGCGCTGGTGGCGTACAGCTTGAAGTCCAGCACCTGGCCCGAGGCCAAGGCGTCCATCACCAGGTACCAGAGGGGCACGAAGAGGACGAGCACCAGCCTTCAGCATGCTGAACGGGCGTTCAATCCGTGTCCATGGCGGAGCGAACGGCAATCCGGTTGCTGTGCGTCTCACCAGGCCAGGGCTGTCGATTCGGGCATGGTTGCGATGGCAGCTGCGGACTGGCGAGGGATCGATCGGGCGGACGATGCCTACGCATGGGAAGGCGTGCGCAGCCAGTTGGTGGGGGCCTGTCGACGTCCGGCGTGTACCTTCCCGCGATGCGGGCTTCACTCCATGGGCGCGGGTCAACCCCGGCCGCCGACTCGGCCCCGAGTGCAATGTTTGCATGATGCAAGAGGCTCTGGCCAGTAGTTCGCCAGATTCCGGAGTCGTCAACGGTGTCCTGGTTCGGAACGACTGCCGCGGTTCTGTGGATGAAGGAAACGGCCCTCCCCGCTCCCGGACCCGGCCTCGCTGCCGCTCCAACGGCAGGACCATGTACGCGCGCAGGCGCAGCGGCCGTCCGGAACCTCGTCCCGTCATTCCTCGGTCGGCCGGTCGGGCGCAGGTCGGCGGACCGCGTGGACCGAATGGCCGCCGGGGCCATTCGGAGGCTCTTCAGTAGCGCCTGCCGTGGACGCCCCCGCAGTCCGGAGCGGATGTGCGCGCTGCGCCGCGGACCGAGCGGCAGTACGGCTCCGGGAGGACCTGTGACCGCTTCGTCGCGCGGTACGACGACCTGCGAGCCCTCGTGATCAGCTGCACCCGCAAGCGCTCCCCGGAGACGAGTGGCACCCAGGGACTCATCCATCGCAGCTCCCACATCATGGACGCGCAGGGCGTGCACGTCGACGTCGTACGGGCGGTGGACCGCGACATCGTCCGGAAACTACGGGGATCCAGGCCCGATGGTCGTCCGTGAGAGCGGCAGCGTCGACTTCCCGCAGCCTTCCTTCGCCCTGCCGCTTGGCCCGGGTGCACACGCGACCGACGGGCCGAAGCCCTATCGGGTGACTTCGCGCCCGGTGTTCAGCTACTGCTGTGCACGGACGGCGTCACCGAAGCCCCGGACCCGCCGGTTCCTTCCACCCTCTCGGGAACGGGCGGACCTGCTCAACGAGCTGGACGCGGACCGCGCCCTGGCGGCTCTGCGCGAGGACCTCGTCCGTCATGCCACCGGGCCGCTCCATGACGACGCCGCGATGCTCTTGCTCCGGTACCACGGCCATGCCGAAGGAAAGTGTGTTCGTATCCGGTGAGAGATCGGAGAGTCCGGCACGGTAGAAAGGAGGTATGCGGGAGCAACAGACGCCCACGGGCGCCATGGATGATGTCGACGCGGTGACGAGGGCGGTGCTGACCGCGTCACGTCTGCTGGTCGCGGTCTCCGCCCGCTCGCTGGCCGCGGTGGAGGAACGGGTGACCGTCGCCCAGTTCCGGATGCTGGTGGTGCTGTCCACCCGGGGGGAGACCAAGCTGGTCGCGCTCGCCGAGCTGCTCCAGGTGGCGCCGTCCACCGCCATGCGCATGGTCGACCGGCTCATCGCCGCCGGGCTGGCGGAGCGCAACGCCAACCCCGCCAACCGCCGTGAGACCCTTCTACGGCTGACTGCGGAGGGCCGGCACACCGTCGAGGACGTGACCGCGCGTCGCCGCGCCGAAATCGCCGCCATCGTCGAACGGCTCCGCCCGATGGAGCGGCTGGCGCTCGTCGAGGCGCTCAACGCCTTCAACGAGGCCGGAGGAGAGCCACCGGCTCCCGGGGCGGACGATTTCGAGCAGCACCCGCTCGGATGGATCGTGGGCGGAGCGATGGCGCACGACGGCTGACGCTCTTCCGGTCGGTCGCCTGGCTTCGGGTGGCCCCGTCTCCGCGCTTGGCAGCAGGCGTTTGCATAGCGCAAAGAAGAAGCTGGTCCGCGACCCTGCTGCGTCCTCCGGTCTGGTTCGGTGGGATGCTCGGCGTCATTGCCTCGCCTCTTTTTCAGGCTCTCGCGCCGGCCACCGGATCACTGGCCGTGTGGGCCGACGAAGAGCAGCACGCCGGACTGCCGCGCGTCGACGGGTGCGGGAATCTCTTCGGCGCCCGACAGGACGGGGTTGCCGCGTTGTCGCGGTTGAGATCGGGGACTACGGCGTTCTCCCGCCCACCCGAGCCGAGGGTCGGTGCCACGGCCACTCCACGAACGCGGTCGGCATTGATCACGGACCCTGGGAACCGTTGCGCGTCGGCTTACCTGCCTGGCGCCGCGAAGGGGCCGCAAATCGGCGGGGCCTGTGACGCCCAGCACGCCGACAGCGCGGGCACCGAGTGGTGCGCAGCCGTCTACGAAGGTCGTACCGGGTGCTCGTGTTCCCATATCGCTCTGGTGACGGCACCGGGGCGTGGTTGCAGGCGCCCTTCGACGTAGAGGTCCACGCGCTCGTTGTAGAAGGCGACCAGGCCGGCGATCGGTGTGACCTGGCGGGTCGGGAAGTCGTACGCCCAGGCGAGGTCGGGGTGAGTGGCGGTGTCCGTGGTGACGGACCAGTAGCCGCTGGTTCTGCCTTTGTAGGGGCAGCTGGTGACGCTGTCGGTCGGGTGCAGGCGGGTCCAGTCGATATGAACCCGGTCGAGGTAGTAGCGCGTCGGGAGACCTGTCTCCAGCAGCATCACCGAGGAGGGCGCGTCCGCGAGCACGGCTCCGTCCAGCACGACGCGGATACTGCGGCCGGACCGGAGTGCGTCGACGCGGGTGTAGGGGCTGCGGGGATGGACGAAGACCTGCTCGTCCTCCTCGAACCACGCGTCGATGGCCTCCCAGCGGAAGCTGACCGTGCCGCGGACGTCGGGGGGCGCGTCATCGGCCCATTCCCAGGCAGCGCCCGGGCGGGTGAGCGAGCCCAGCCGGAGGGTGTGGCGGCGAGCTCCGCCGATGCGCAGCACCATGGTCCGGTCCTCATCGAGGAGAGCCCCGTCACGAATGTCCTCCCGCGGGATGCAGTACTGCGGGTAGCCTGGCCACAGCCATACGTAGCGCGCCTGCACGGTGTCGAGGACGGGAAGGTTCGCCGCATAGCCGCGGATGCGGCGTGGTACAGGCTCGACATGGCCGACTGGGACGATCATTTCCGGGTAGTCCGGTGTGTCGTGCGTCATGATGCATGTCCTTGTAGCGGTTCATGCCGGCCCTGCGTGGCACAGTCCGTGCCCAGCCTCTTGGCACCAGGCAATCACGGGGGTGCCTGTCGAGCATCTTCTGCCTTGAGACAGGCCCGTCGGGCGGTCGAACCGGACGTCGGGAGGTACACCTGCCGCAGCATCGTTTGCGTGCCGTCGACGGCGCTCGTTCATCACTCAGCAGGTACCTCCTCGACGATCCGGCGCAGGTGGTACGAGCGGTCAGCCGGTCAGGTCAGCCGGTCAGGTCCAAGCGATGACCAAGCCGCTCCGCGGCGGCCACGACGACAGGCTGAACGGCACGGCCAGCATCACGCTCATCACCGGACATGCTGCGTTCATCGGCTGCACAGCGTTGGCTTCAGGTGAGCGACGAATACCTTCGGCGACGCCTGCCGGCACCTGTCCGGCACGACCCGGAGTCGGGCCTGGCCCGGTCCGCGCGGTCCGGTTACGGCGACCTCTGCTCGAGCGTGACGCCGTCGGACGGGTGTGATGGCATGGGGCCATGGAATTGCGAGAGCTGCGGGCATTCGTCGCGGTGGTGGAGGAGGGTGGGCTGTCCGCCGCGGCGCGCCGGCTGCACATGAGCCAGCCGGCGCTGTCCCAGACGGTCAGCGGGCTGGAGCGGCAACTCGGTGTGAAGCTGCTGGTGCGCAGCAGCACCGGCGTGCGCGCTACCGAAGCTGGTACAGCCCTGCTCGGGGAAGCCCGCGCCGTCCTGGCCCGGCACGACCAGGCGCTGCGGGCGATGGCCCCCTTTACCTCTCCCGGAGGAGGCGCCCTGCGGATCGGGATCCCGCTGGAACTGCCTCCCGGGCTGCTCGATGCGGCACTGGCGGAGCTGACCGAGGCCCACCCGGACGTCCGAGTGAAGGCCCGGCACCTCTCCACCGCCGACCAACTGACCGCCCTGCGGGCCGGTGAGCTCGACGTCGGGTTCGTGCGGGAACGGCCGATGGGGCCGGAATTCGACGCGCTGCTGGTCGTCCGGGAACGGCTGGGCGTGCTGTTGGCCGCGGACCGGGCCGCCGAACTCCTCGAACCGGAGGGCGTCGCGCTTGAGGCGCTCGTCGGCCTGCAGTGGGTGGGGTTCCCCCGCTCCGGCAGCCCCGCCTGGTACGACGAAGTGATTGCCGCCCTGCGCGGGCACGGCCTCGACGTCGGTCCCGAGGTGCCGGAGGGGCAGGCGCTGATCGCCGACGTGAAACTGGCCGCCGTCGGCGCCGGGCGCGCCTTCGCTCTGGCCCCGCCCAAGTGGCAGCAGCCGCTCCCCGACCATGTGACATGGTCACCGCTGGTCGGACACCCGCTGGTGCGGCGCACCTGGGCGGTGTGGCCGGCCGATTCCAGACGGCGCGACCTGGGACGGTTCGTGGCCGCACTCGACCGGTCGGCGGGCCGCTGAAAGGGGCCAGCCTGCCATCGGATGAGGACACATCGTCCCGCGGGCCGCTCTCGTCGCTGCTCCTGGGCGAGGGCGGCCCGCGGGACGGCCGGCCGGGCGGATGCCGGCTGTCAGACGGCCGTACGGCCGCCGTCCACGGGCAGCACGGCTCCATGCACGAAGCTTGCCGTGTCGCCGGCCAGGTAGGCGATCGCCTCGGCGATCTCCTCGGCTGAGGCGGTCCGTCCGGCAGGCGCCTGGGCGGCGAGGGCGTCGAGATCATCGCCCATGCCGGCCGAGCCCTCCGTGCGGGTCGGTCCCGGCTCGACGGCGTTGACCCGCACGCCGCGCGGGCCGTACTCGGCGGCCCACGCCTTCGTCAGCAGGTTCAGAGCGGCCTTGCTCGACCCGTACAGCCCCATCCCGGCCATGCCGTACTCGGCAACCATGGTGCTGACGTTCACGATCGCACCCTGTCCGCGTTCGGCCATCCCCGGGGCCAGCGCCGCGACGAGACGGAACGGGCCCTTCACGTTCAGGTCGTAGACGGCGTCGATGTCGCTGTCCAGCGTCTGATCCGTCGGGCCGAACGGATAGATCCCTGCGTTGTTGACCAGGATGTCCACGCGGCCGCCGCCCAGATCGACGGCTTCCCGCGCCAACCGCCGCACCGACTCGGCCTCGCCCAGATCGGCGGAGACGAAATCGGCCTTGCCGCCCCGGTCACGGATGCCGGTGACCACGGCCTCGCCGCGGGACCGGTCACGACCCGCGACCAGCACGTGCGCGCCCCGCTCTGCGAGCAGCGCTGCGGTGGCAGCGCCGATGCCGCTGGTCGCTCCGGTCACCAAGGCCACGCGTCCGGCCAGATCAACAGAACTCATCAGGTTGTCCTTCGTGTCGGAAAGGAGAGCGCACCGGGTGCGGCCGTACCGCCTCCGCTGCCCCGTCACCTCATCGGTGAGCTGACGTAGGCCGAAAGCGAATGCCCTTGCCAGGGATTCCGTCTTGGCCATTGGCAAGTGCGAGAGCCGCCATAAGTCAGAGCGCGTGCGTGGCCCGGATCCCGGCGAGATGCAAGCAACCGCACAGGCGCCGGCCGTGGTGTGTCTGCGCCCGAAGGCGGCGCCTATGACGGCCCTTCGTGAGGCCGATGGTCGGCGTGCAGCGGCCGGCGCCACCGCCAAGGCTCTTGCCGAGTTGCACAGGACGCTCGGTGCCGTGCCCAACATCGCCAAGGCCCGGGCCAAAGCCCGGCCCTGGTGAAGAGCTGTCTCCCGCTGTCCCACCCCTGAGCGGCGGCGTCATCCCGGCCCCGGTCCGTCCACCCACCCACGGGCGCACGTCGCCAGGGGCGGAGGCAACGCTGGACGGAGCGGCCGATCTCACCACAAGCTCACGGGCGACCGCTTCTTCGACACCCACTCCGAGGCCGTGCGCACCAGCGCCCTCGCGCTCGTCATGGGCGCCAAGCACAAGGGCGCCCGCGTTCAGGAGGTCGCCGCGGAGCTGCGCGCCTGGTCCACTGGCTGACGCCCGCGCCGTCGCGGGCGGCTGCACTGCGCGAGGAAGTCGACGACCGACCAGGCAACCAGGTCTCGGCCAAGGCGGACGCCAGCACGCTGACGTTGTAGTTCCGGCATGCCCACAGGCTTGTCGACCCCGCGGCCGAAGGCGTGCAGGCCTGGCAGATCTCACGACGAGACCGTGGCCCGGGTGCGTGCGACGCGCGGCCAGTCGTGGAAGGCGCACAACCTCGACGAACGCCTGGCCGACGAGGAGTACCTCGCCGCAGTGGCGGCGGAGCAACTCTCCTACGCCGAAGTCCAGTTCACCCCGGGGTACGAGAACTTCGTCGACCTGCCGGGCAGCGTCACCTTCAAGCAGTTCGTCGCACTCGCTCCGACCGGAACGATCACCCAGACGGCACTGCGCAAAGGCACCGTCGAGGCCGCCGGCATCTTCTCCACCGACCCGGTCAGCTCCCGCTACGGCTTCGTGTCCCTCAAGGACCCGCACGACCTCTTCGCCGCCCAGAACGTCGTGCCCCTGTTCAAGCCAGAGGTCCTGACCCAGCCCATGGCCGACGCGTGCAACGCCCTCTCGGCCAAGCTCGCCACATCCGCCCTCCGCGGACCGGACGCACAGGTCGCCAAGGGGGCCGACCCGGACAGTGCCGCCCACCAGTGGCTCTCCGCCAACGGACTGGCCTCGATCACGACTCACATCCCGGCCAACCGCCCACAAGCGGCATAGCCACCCCGCCGACCACGGAGCACGATTACCCGGGAGCACCCCAGCACCTGCAGGCGAACGGAGCGGTGCATGCCGGCCGTGTCGCCCCGGCCCGAGACCGAAGCCGTCCGCGAAACCACTCCACACCCAGCGAGAGGCGATCGTGTCAATCGACGACCAGCGTCCCTACGCTCTCGACCCCGCGGGCCGCGACATACACGCGGAGGGCGCCCAACTCCGCGCCCGCGGCTCCGTCACAAAAGTGATCCTTCCCGGCAACATCCCGGCGTGGTCGGTCACGAGCCACACCGTGCTCGAACAACTGCTGACCGATCCGCGGGTATCGAAAGACCCCCGCCAGCACTGGCCCCGATTCATCGCAGGCGAGATCACCCCCGAATGGCCGCTGTACGCCTGGGTGTCCGTGACCAACATGTTCACCGCTTACGGCAGCGACCATCGCAGACTACGGCGCTTGGTGACGCCGGCATTCACCGCTCGACGGACAGCGCAGCTGCGCCCTCAGGTCGAGCGCATCGTGGCGAGAGTGTTGGACGATCTGCCGCGCACCGCGGTCGACGGGGTGGTGGACCTACGGCGGCACTTCGCCTACCTGATCCCGGTACAGGTGATCACACAGCTCATGGGTGTCCCCGAGGGACCCATGGCCCACGGTATCCGCGCCTGCATCGACAACCTCTTCAACACGGGGCTCAGCCCACAGGAAGCCGCCGACAACTACCACACCACGTACAACCTGTTGAACGACCTGGTCGACTACCGTCGGAAGCAGCCGGGGAACGACCTCACGAGCTACCTGATCGCGGCAGGCGACAACAACGAGTCACTGACCGAAGCAGAGGTCATCGACACACTCCTGCTGATCATCGCCGCCGGTCACGAGACAACCGTGAACCTGCTCGACAACGCCATCTTCACGCTGCTCACCGCGCCGGACCAGCGCAATCTGGTACGCACCGGCCAGGTCGCCTGGACCGACATCATCGAGGAGAGCCTGCGCGTCGACGCCCCGGTTGCCCACCTGCCCCTACGCTACGCCGTCGAGGACATCGCCGTCGCAGGCACGACCATTGCCAAGGGAGACGCCATCCTGGCGTCCTACGCGGCCGCCGGCCAGGACACCGAGCACCACGGCCCGTCAGCAGGAACCTTCGACGCGACCCGGGAGATCAAGGATCATCTCGCCTTCGGCTACGGCGCCCACTACTGCCTGGGGGCGCCGCTCGCCCGCATGGAGGCGGCCATTGCGCTCCCGGCATTGTTCGAACTCTTCCCTTGCCTCACGCTGGCCCAAGACCCAGGGAGCATCGAACCGGTCCCCTCCTTCATCTCCAACGGACACCGAAGCCTGCCCGTGACGTTCGCCCAGGGCGGGCAACACGGCGCCGCATACGACGGGCTGCCGGGCCGGGCCTCATCGCCGTGCTGATCCCGGGGAAAGGCACGGGTAGCGGACCGCCGGGTCAGACCCCGCGTAGCGAACGCTCCCGCCGTGGCCCACCCAGCCCGGGCGCGATTCACATCCGACTCCCATACGCAGAAGGAACACGGCACGCGCATTTTGTCGTAGGGACAGGTGCCGGAGGCTACTTCGGCACCCGGCTCGCAGTAGGGGGGCCACAAGGTCACCTTCGTCGCCCGCGGCCGACATCTGGAGGCCATACGGGAACACGGACTACTGGTCCGCAGCCCGCTGGGCGAGGTCAGCCCCGCCGACATCAGTAGTGCCGGCCATCACCCACCTGGAGCCCGACGAGGGGGCGCTCGTCGGCGTGAAGCTGTGGTACCCGAGAACGTCGCGACCCAATCGCGCGACATCGTGGACAACGGCGCCCGCGTCATCTCGCTGCAGAGCGGCGTCCGCAAAGACACCGTTCTGCGTCAGTACTTGCCGCCGGAGGCCGTGTTGGCGCGGGGTCTGCTAGAGCGGCCCGAGCATTGGGCGAACTCTCCCTGGGCGAGCGCACGGGTAGGTGGTGGTCAGGGCGAGCCCCTCGTTCCGGTGCCGAGGACCGGCCGCGTCCGGGAGGGCAGAGCCGCACCGTGCCCGCGTCGGTCCGTGGTACGTGGCCGCACTTCCCGAACGAGGCCGCAACCTCAAGTGCGTCTACATGGCCGTCACGAGCCCGGACCCCAACGGCCAGGGAACGCAAACGCCGGACCACGCGCTGGAAGCCGGCCGTGCAGGCCTTCGACATCGCCTTCGGCGGCCGACTCTCCGTCGGCCGCCGCCAACTCGCACCGCCCGAGTTGCACATTGGCTGGACAGACCCGATCCGGACCGACGGCCGCTGGGTCGTGGAGCCCAGGAACTCGTAGCGTGTCTGGGACACCCACTGCTGGGCGACCCGGCCCGCCAGCCCCCGCATCCGATGACCCCAGCCCATTACCCACTGGAGGACGCTCCAAGCGCGACTTCAAATGTTCATATTTGAATCATGTATGGTTTGAATGAGGTTCTTAATCAAACCACGTACCTTCCCGCCATGCTGCACTTGACGGCCTGGCGCCGGCATATGCCCTCATGGGTACGGAACATCTGGCGAGAGGTCGTGGCCTTCGGTCTCGTCGGCGCCGTCGCGTTCGTGGTGGAGACAGCGAGCTTCAACTTCCTGATCTTCGGTTCGCCGGACCATGGCGGGCCGCTGGGCTATACACCGGTCCTCGCCTCCGCGATCGCCACGCTCCTGGCCATGGTGGTCAGCTGGCTGGGCAATCGCTACTGGACATATCGGGACCGCAAGGGAGCGGTCGACCGACGCGAGGTCGCCTGGTTCATCGCCGTCAACCTGGCCGGGCTGGCGGTCACCGCCTTCCCTGTCTACGTCGCGCACGAAGTGTTCGGACTGTCCTCCCCATTGAGCGACAACGCGGCCCGCCTGCTGGGCTGGGCGGCGGCGACGCTGATGCGGTTCGCCGCGTACCGCACCCTCGTCTTCACCGCATACCGAGAGGACTCCCTGGACATGCCCACGACGACCGATCGTTGGCGTGCGATCTCCCGTGCCACCCGGCGGGACGACCTGCTCTGGCCCGGCCTCCTGGCCGTGGTGGCCGCGATCTGCGGGTGGGCCGTCTCCGTCGCTTTCCACCCCGGCTTCCTCAGCCCGGACAGCCTTTCGCAGCTGGCGCAGGCACAGGGCAAGCAGCCGGTGACCGACTGGCACCCGCCCATCCTGGCTCTGTTCTGGCGCACGCTCATCGACATCACCGGCGCCCTGTCGGCGATGGCCGCGCTCCAGGCCGCCCTGCTGTGGGGCACCCTCTGGGTGCTCGCGGTCGTGCTCTGGCGTCGGACCGGCAGCCGCCCCGTGTCGCTGCTGATGCTCGGCTTCGGCCTCGCCCCGCATGTCCTCACCTTCACCGGGGTGGTGTGGAAGGACGTGCACATGGCATACACGCTGCTGGCCGCGTGCGCGATCGCGCTCGTCGCGCGAGAGCTGCCGGAGGGTCGGGAGCGGACCCGTTGGGGCTTGCTGGCCCTCAGCATGCTCTTCCTCACCTACGCGATGTTGGTGCGCAAGAACGGGCTCCCGGCGGTCGTACCGATCTTCCTGTTGCTGATGTTCGCGCTCTGGCCGCGCCCCGGGCGGCGCCGCTGGCTGGTCGCCTCGGGGTCACTGCTGGCACTCGCCGCCGTCGGTAGCCTAGGGGTGTCCTCGGCCGTCCATCCGCTCGCGGTGCGCCAGTACGCGCAGATACCCCTCGACGACGTCGTCCACGTACTCACCCCTCAGCAGGTGCGCTCCGCCGCGACGAAGGCCGGGGCGACCCCGGAGTTCACCGACGACCTGGTGGCGACCGCGCGGACCTGCCAACGCAAGGACATCGTCTGGGACGCCTACTTCGCCTGCTACCCGCACAAGCCGGGTGATCGGGCCGGTTTCGAGGCGGACCAGGCCGACGTCCTGCTCAAGATGTGGGCGCAGCAGATGCCGCACCACGCGACCGGCTACGTCGAGTACCGCTCCCGTACCTTCGCCCAGCTGCTGTTCCAGGGCAATCTCCAGTACCTCGGTGGTGACTCTGTCGTCATGCCGAAGGACGTCCGGGTCAACAAGACACTGGACGCGGCCATGAAGTCCTATGTGATGGGCTTCGACCGTGACTTCCCCTGGCTGTTCCAGGGATGGTTCTGGCTGGTGGTCTCGCTGGTGCTGGCGCTGCGTCGCCGCTGGGCCGGCCCCTGGTCGCGGGAGCTGCGGCTGCTCGGCGTGAGTGGTGTCATCTACATCGCCACCTACCTGCCCACCGCCCCTTCGGCCAACTACCGCTACGTGTACTGGCCGGCGATCGCCGGCACCTTCGGGATACTGCTGGCGGTGAGCGGAGCGATCGTGGCGCGGCGCACGCCCCACGCCACCCAGGACACCGGGTCCACCGCAGCGGTCGAGGCAGTCGTGAACGGTCCGTTCACGACAGACCTGACCGCGCCGCACCCCGTCGGCTCCGGTCCTCGCCTGGACGTCACGACCGGCTGATCCCGGCGCCGGTCGCGCCCGTGCCGGGTGGCTGCCGCAGCTCTCCGGGACGTCCCGCCAGGGGCCTGCCGGTACGGAACCGTCATATCACCGCGTCGAAGTGGCTGCGCAGGTCAGGGATCGGCCGAACGCCCCCAAGCAACAGGTGCGGCCCGATCAACTCCCGCTCGGCCCCTTTTCAGATCACCCCGCGTCACGCGACCGGTCTACCGCCCCCAGCACCACCCTGTGGCGGGAAGGACCGATCGTGTGATCTCAACTCAGAACACTCCGCAGAGGATCACGAAATGAGCCCTACGATCGCGTGCGTCGTACCCTGCTACAACGAGGAGGCTTCCGTAGGCAAGGTCGTGCGCGATCTGCGTGCGTCGCTGCCCGAGGCGGTCATCTACGTCTATGACAACGCCTCGACGGACAACACCGTCGCCGAGGCCCTCGCGGCGGGCGCGATCGTGCGGCAAGAGCCGCGCAAGGGCAAGGGCAACGTGATTCGACGGGCGTTCGCCGACGTCGAGGCCGACGCGCTGCTGATCATCGACGGCGACGACACCTATGATGCCTCTCGTGCCCGTGAGATGGTCGACCTGCTCTTCGAAGGCCCCTACGACCAGGTAGTCGGCGCCCGTCGAGAGGTCGAGGAGAGCGCCTACCGGCCCGGGCACGCGGTCGGCAACAAGATGCTCACGGGCGCCGTCCGGACACTGTTCGGTAACGACGTGAGTGACATGCTCAGCGGTTATCGTGTGTTCTCGCGACGTTACATAAAGTCCTTCCCGGCGCTGTCACACGAGTTCGAGACAGAGACCGAGATGACGGTGCACGCCCTCAGTCTGCGGCTGCCCACCACCGAGATGGAGATCGACTTCAAGGATCGGCCCGCCGGAAGCGTGAGCAAGCTGCGCACGTACCGCGACGGTTGGCGCATCCTGAAGCTCATCCTGAGCCTGGCCCGGCGCCAGCGCCCCTCGCAGTTCCACGCAGTGATCGCCGCTCTTTTGACGATCATCTCGCTCGCCCTGGGCCTGCCGGTGGTCATCGACTTCGTGCAGACCGGCGTCGTGTTGCGGCTTCCGACCGCCCTACTGGCCGCCGCCATCATGATCATCGCGGTGCTCGTTCTGCTGGTCGGCTACATACTCGAGTCCTTCATGCACATGCGCCAGGAGCAGGCACGCCTCGCCCACCTGCGTTATCTCGCACCGTCCCGCGGCGTCGACTTCGTGCCGGAGGAACTGGGCAGCGCGCCGCAGGAGTCCGGGCCGGAGGCCGTTGCCTGAGAGGTCCCTCGCATCATCCGCGAGTGGGTGGCGGACAAGGGGGCATCGACGGATTGGTCTTCGACCGGCTGGTGAGTGGCGGCGACGTACCGCGCGAGGCCCTCGAGGGCCTGGTCGCTGCCGCCCTAGGCCGCTGCCCGAACTGGTCGACAGCCTCCGCCGCCCACGCCTCATTTTGAAACGATCAGTTACTCGGCCCCTGGCCCGCCAACTGCGCGCGGCCTACCGCTGACCCGCCTACCACCCCGGGCCCGCCCCCGTACTCCGGCCGGACGGGCCCGCCTGTTGACGCCTGTCCTGACTGGCCTGCCCCCGGTCGCTCCGCCTGCAGCCGCCCCGGCCCCCAACCGACGAGCAGCCACCGGCCCCATCGCTCGTGCCGTTGATGCTCAGCTCGACCTGCACCACCAGATACCCAGGGCGCATGTCACCGGCGGGCTGTACTCTCCCGGCCATGCCACGCAACCCCTTGTTCTCCACGTACCGGACGGGTGAAAACCGCGTCACCTCGTCCACGATGGCCGTCTTTGAGCGCATCGACCTGACTCTTGTGCAGGAGCTCCTTGAGACGGCCACTGCCGGCGTCGGCGAGCTGCCGACGGTCACGTTCCAGAACCAGGTCACCGTGAGTGAGACGGTGCCCGACGCGCGCATATCAGCGCGCTTCACATGGTGGTTCGAGACCAAGACGGTCCGCGGCGCGTACCAGAGCGAAGGCCACGGCCGGAGCCAGGTACGGTCCCATGCAAAGCAGTTGGAGGGTGACCCGACCGCCAGGTTGTTCGTGCTGACCCCGGACCCGATTCGGCCGGTGTGGTTCGGTGAACTCGATGGTGTTGACACACACGTGCGAGACCGAGTTCTGTGGCTCTCCTTCCGGGATCTTGCGACGGCGATCGAGGCCGTGGTCGGCGACACGCGTCGGCTTCTGGGTGAGCAGGCGCGCTACCTGCTGTCCGAACTTGCGGCGCTGTACGAGGCCGAGGGACTGCTCACCAACGATGACACCGTGATTGTCGCAGCTCGTGCGGCCTGGCCCGAGTACCAGAGCCTCGCAGCCTATGTCTGCCAGCCCGGGCGGTCCTTCAGGGACGGCCTGACGCACTTCGGGTTCTACGCAGAGGGAGTCATTCAGCCCGTCGTTGCGCGGATCCGCGAGCAGTACGACACCGTGCTCCTCACGCACGAGGAGGCTGAGCGACACCAGACGGAGGGGCACACCGCCCTCGCGGATCTCATCCGGGTGCTGATCGAACAGGAGTACCGGTCGGAGGGTGACTCGAACGGGGTCATTCTGCTGTCCGGCCCGGAGGACCCCGAGACCGTCACATTGGACAGCCCGATCCTGAACGACACGCTCGCCGCGTCGGGGCGCTCGTGGGCCTGGACCCTGAGCCAGCGCTATACGAGTCTCAACCGGCTCAAGGCCGCGACGCGGACGAGTGACCTGTGAGTCTGATCACGAGAAGGAGACGTAGTCTCGGCATCGATCTCGCCGTCAACCCGTCGAAGACGGCATTGGTCGAGATCGAGTGGGTCGACGGAGTAGCACGTGTACAGGTTCCCCAGACCCGTTGCGTGGACCGAGACATCGTTACGGCGCTCACCGGACTCGGGCCGGAGGACAGCGCGGGGATCGACTGCCCGTTCGGCTGGCCCCAAGCCTTCGTCGAGGCCGTCACAGCTCATGCCGCTCAGCAGCGCTGGCCGGGGCACGGCGATCCCGCAGCGCATTACGAGTTGTCGAGGATGCGGGTCACAGATCGGCTCGTGGATGGGGTGGTGAGACGGATCTTGAAGCGGGGGCCGCTCTCGGTCTCCATGGACAAGCTCGGCGCAGCTGCCTGGCGGTGGGCCTACCTTGCCGACCAGCTCGCAACTGACGGTCACCCCGTCGGCCGAAGCGGAGCCGGCCGGATCGCAGAGGTCTATCCGGCGGGTGCACGTGCTGTGTGGGGGCTGCATGGAGACCGGTCGATCGAGCGCCTGCTCGTGGTCGTCCCGGGATTGCGATTCGCCCCGGGAGCGCGGGCGGTCTTTGATCAGAATGAGCACGCCTTCGATGCCCTGGTCGCTGCGTTGGTGGCTCGGGCAGCGGCGCTCGGGCTGACGATTCTGCCCGCAGGCGAGGATGAGCAGCACGCGGCGGAAGTGGAAGGCTGGATTCACCTGCCCGTGGAAGGCAGCTTGTCCAAACTCATCTGACGGCGACCGCCGGCAGTCGCCGGTCTGCGACAACGCATGGACGGCGCCCCGCACAGTACGAGCAGAGAGGCAACGCGATGCCGCCGGTACTGGTCCCGGCGGTCATCCGGCGGGCGACGGCTTGGCGTCGTCGCGCTCGGCTTCCCGGCGTTCGTCCCCGGCGACGGGTTCGTCCTCGGCGAGCAGGGCGACGGTGCGGCCGTCGAGGAGCGGCCAGTGGTCGGAGATTCCGCCGCGCCACCTGGTCAAGGCCGCGGCCTCGGCGAGGTTCTCGCTGCTGTCCAGACGGATCCGCTGGAGTTGGGCGGTGCCCTGCTCCTCGCGGTCGGGGGTGAAGAAGAGAGAGGCCGAGTCAGGCGCCCACTTCGGGCCGAGGTCGCGGGCCGTGCCGTCGGTCAGCCTGCGAGGAGCCGTGCTGCCGTCCGGGGCGGTGACCCAGACGGACCCGTGCGGACGCCCGTCCCTTCCGCCGTTCGCGACCACTCCGTAGGCGACCAGGTAGCCGTCCGGCTAGATGGCCGGTGCCACGGCGGCGGCAACGTCCACCACCAGTTCGGCGGTGAGCGGGTCGGCCGGTTCGGGAGTCGGCTGCACTGCGGGGCGCGACATGCGGACTGCCTTTCGCTCGTCCAATACGGCAAACGGACATCCTGTCGCACTGTCGGGCCGGCGTCAGTCGGAATTCGGAGAACGGGCCGCATGCGGACCTGACGGCCGGCTGTTCATCGGGCCACCCCTGCATCCACAGCTGTGGCTCGTCAGGTCGCGCGCCCGATCCGCTCGGCGAGCGGGCTGCCCGGCGACATCGTGTACGTGGCCTGCCGTGATGGCCTGTTCATCGGGACCTGGGCGCCCACTGTGGCGCCGAACACCTGGGCCGTACACCAGATCGACGAGATCGTGCACGCGCCCCTGGTGGGGTGCCGCACTCCCAGCCGCGCCTGACCAGGGAGGACCGACTCGACGCTCACGAGGCCCGCCCCGGCGTGACCCCCGAGACCCGGGAGGCGGCCATGCCGAATCCACCGGATTGTGGACGGCCGCGCCAGACCGATTGCCCGCACATGGGCGGATCCGGTCCCACATCCGGTCCGGGCCCCGCCCACTGCGGCGGGGCGGTGACACGTAAGTCGCCGGCCACCGGGCGATCCGAGCGAACATCAGAACGTGGTGCTCTGCTCGGTGGCCGGCTCGCCGGGATGGATGACCCGGCTCAGGAAGGCCCGCGTGCGCGGATGCCGGGGGTTGCCGAGAACATCCTGTGGCAGTCCCTCCTCCACGATGAGGCCTCCGTCCATGAAGACGACGCGATCGGCCACTTCGCGGGCGAAGCTCATCTCATGCGTGACCACCATCATCGTCATGCCATCGTCCGCGAGGCCGCGCATCACGGACAGTACGTCGCCCACGAGTTCCGGATCGAGCGCGCTGGTCGGTTCGTCGAACAGCATCAGCTCCGGCCCCATGGACAGGGCACGGGCGATCGCCACACGCTGTTGCTGGCCGCCGGAGAGCCGCGTCGGGTAGCTGTCCTCCTTGTCGGCGAGTCCGACCCTGGCGAGGTTCTGACGACCCACCTCGGTCGCCTCCGCCTCGCTGCGCCGGAGCACCCGGCGCTGGGCGATCGTCAGGTTCTCCAGCACGCTGAGGTGCGGGAAGAGGTTGAACTGCTGGAACACCATGCCGATGCGGCGGCGGACACGGTCGATATCGGCGTCCGGATCGGTGATGTCGACCCCGCCGACCACGATCCGGCCGGCTGTTGGCTGCTCCAGGAGATTGGCACAGCGCAGCAGCGTGGACTTGCCGGAGCCAGAAGGGCCGATCACGCAGACGACCTCGCCCAGGGCGATACTGAAGTCCACGCCACGCAACACCTCGAGGGCTCCGTAGCTCTTGCGCAGTCCGCTGATCTCGATTGCCGCTGTCATCTCGGTGCCTCCGTCCCTTCGAGGGGCTTCCTTCCGCATGGTCCCTACGGTCCTCACCGCTTCACCTCGCCTTCGCATGTCTGGCCTCAAGGCGCCGCACCAGGTAACCGAGCGGGATGGTGACCAGCAGGTAACAGAGTCCGGCGACGAATATCGGCGTGGTGTTGGCCGTCTGGCTCGCCAGGTCCCGGCCGAACTTGGTCAGTTCGCGCTGTTGCAGGGTGACGCCCAGGAACAGCACCAGGGACGAGTCCTTGAACAGCAGTACCAGCTCGTTGGTCAGCGGAGGCACGATGATTCGGAACGCCTGCGGGATGATGATCGAGCGCATCGCCATGCTGTGCGACATGCCCAGGGTGCGCGCCGCCTCCAACTGCCCCGGCGGGACGGCCTGGATGCCCGCGCGGATGGTCTCCGCCATGTAGGCGGCGGACACCAGTCCGAGGGCGAGTGCGACCTGGCCGTAGGCGCCACCGGGCAGCGTCAGCCCGGGAAAGGCGAGCGGGACGCCGTCGCCGACGAAGATGAAGATCAGCAGGGCGGGAAGCCCCCGGAAGAGCTCGATGTACACCATGGCGAGCCACCGGTAGGGCGCGCGACAGATCAAGGTGTTCGCCGAGGTGGTACGGACGGGGTCCTACTCCGCGGCGGCCAGGAGCCTGGGCTACACGCCCCCGGCGATCAGCCAGCAGATGAAGGCGCTGGAGCGTGCCGTCGGGACGCCCCTGTTCGCCCGGGTGGGGCGCGGGCTCAAGCTCACGGACGCCGGACAGGTGCTGGCCCGGCACACGTCCGACATCCTGGGGAAGCTCAGTTCGGTCCAGGAGCAGATCGCGGCAGTCGCCCGGCTCAAGGCCGGTCGGGTGCGTGTGTGCGCGTTCCCCAGCGCAAGCGCCACGCTGGTACCGGCCGCCCTGTCCCGCATCACCGACGACCACCCGGGTATCCGGATCGAACTGACCGAGCTGGAGCCTCCGTTCTCGCTGGAAGCGCTGTGTCGCGGCGACTGCGATGTGACCCTCGCCTTCTCCTATGGCGGCGCCGACGAGCAGCCCGCCGAGGATCTGCTGGAGGTCCCGCTGATGGACGAACCGCTGCTCGTCCTCATGCCGGCCTGGCACCCGCTCTCCCGTCGCCGCTCCACCGAGTTGCCCCAGCTGGCGCACGAGCGGTGGATCGCGGGGTGCGTGCGCTGCCGCAGCCACTTCGTGCGCCGGTGTGAGGAGGCCGGGTTCGAACCGGACATCGCCTTCACCAGCGACGACAACCTTGCGGTGCAGGGTCTGGTGGCATCGGGGTTCAGTGTGGCGCTGATGCCGGCGTTGGTGCTGTCGTTCATGCGCCACCCCAAGGTGGCGGGCCTTCCGCTCGTTCCCGCCGCGCACCGGCGTATCTCCGCGTTCACCCTGCCCGGTCACGACCAGATCCCCGCGGTTCGGCTGATGCTGGACGCCCTGCAGCGGGCCGCGGGTGACAAGGAGCCGGGCGGCCGTACCTGCAGCCGGCGATCCTCGGGGCGTCACAGGACACCTGACGAATAAGCAGATGTTTCCGAAGTCGAAAATTCTTTAACTGGACCTCTCAGTTCGGAGGTGGGCAGGCTGCGTGCATGACGCAGCCACACGGATTCGCGACCCTTGCCATTCACGCCGGTCAGGAGCCTGACCCCGTCACCGGCGCCGTCGTCCCGCCCATCCACCAGACCTCCACCTTCAAGCAGGACCGGGTGGGCATCCTGCGCGGCGGCTACGAGTACAGCCGCGCCGGCAACCCGACCCGAACCTCTCTGGAGGACTGCCTCGCCGCGCTGGAGGCCGGCAGCCAGGCCACCGCCTTCGCCAGCGGCCTCGCCGCCGAAGACACTGTGATCCGCACG
This sequence comes from Streptomyces sp. NTD91, assembly GCF_059510455.1. Lineage (NCBI taxonomy): Bacteria > Bacillati > Actinomycetota > Actinomycetes > Kitasatosporales > Streptomycetaceae > Streptomyces > Streptomyces sp. NTD91. The sequence goes on along the minus strand of NZ_JCAJZW010000044.1, from coordinate 41,588 downwards.
GTCTGCGCCCCCGGCGACCACGTGATCATCCCTGACGATGCCTACGGCGGCTCTCTCCGGCTGTTCCGCAAGGTCCTCCACCGCTGGGGCATGAGCAGTTCGGCGGTGAAGGTCAGCGACGCAGACGCGGTCCGGGCGGCGATCCGCCCGGAGACCAGGCTCATCTGGTGCGAGACGCCCACCAACCCGCTGCTCGGCATCGCCGACATCCCGGTGCTCGCCGCGGTCGCCCACGAGGCCGACGCGCTGCTCGCGGTCGACAACACCTTCGCCTCCCCCTACCTCCAGCAGCCGCTGAGTCAGGGCGCGAACATCGTGACGCACTCGACCACCAAGTACCTGGGCGGCCACTCCGACGTCGTCGGAGGAGCGGTCGTCGTACGCGACGAAGACCTCGCCGAGCGGATCCGCTTCCACCAGTTCGCCGTGGGCGCCATCGCCGGCCCCTTCGACTCCTGGCTGACCCTGCGTGGCATCAAGACCCTGGCCGTGCGCATGGAGCGGCACTGCGACAACGCCGAGCGGATTGCCGACGTCCTTCAACACCACCCAGGGGTGACCCGGGTCCTGTACCCGGGGTTGCCCGGCCACCCGGGACACGAGATCGCCCGCAAGCAGATGCGCCGCTTCGGTGGAATGGTGTCCTTCCAGGTCGACGGCGATGAGCAGGCCGCGACCGAAGTGTGCAGCCGCACCGCGGTGTTCACCCTCGCCGAGTCGCTCGGCGGCGTGGAGTCCCTGATCGAGCACCCCGCACGGATGACCCATCTCTCCGCCAAGGGCACACCGCAGGAGGTCCCAGGCGACCTGGTACGGATCTCAGTGGGCATCGAGAACGTCGAAGACCTGATCGCCGACCTGGTCCAGGCACTGGACTGAGCTGACAGCCGGCCCCTGTTGTTCCCTGCCAAGAGGAGCGAGCATGAAGACTCCGTCCAGCACCGCACTCCGCCGCACCACGCTCGACCAACTCATCGACTCCGTCCGCTCGGCCGTCCGCCCGGAAGACGGACCGGACGAAACCGCACGCCTGGTCGCGGACGCCCTCAAGCCCTTCCTCAGTGAGCCGGACCTGCTTCCCGCCGAATATCGCCGCGGCGATACGGACGGCTACTGCCAGCACCTCCTACATGCCGAGAAGGACGGCAGCTTCTCCGTCGTCGCCCTTGTCTGGCAGCCGGGCCAGAAGACGCCGATCCACGACCACGTGGCCTGGTGCGTCACCGGTGTGTACCAGGGAGCCGAGACAGAGCACCGCTTCGAACTGCGCGGCTCGGGCGAGAACGTCCACGTGGTGCCCGGACCAGAAGTGGTCAATGAAGCAGGTACCGCCTGCGGATTCGCCCCTCCCGGCGACATCCACCTGGTCGCCAACGCCGGCGACGCCCCGGCCGTCTCCCTGCACATCTACGACGCGGACACCTCCCGGCTGAGTACCAGCATCCGGCGCCTGTACGACCTCCCCGTCGTGACCGTCGCCTGACGCTCCAGCAGCGGCCGTTTCCATATCAGCTCGGTTCACAGTGGCGCGGCCGCAAAAGCTGGCGGGCTGCTGCGGGTGCCGCTGCCCCCTGGCCACTCGGCGGGACACGCGGGTGCCGCCGTGGGCGACAGCGGCGGCCGATGGCGGTCGCACGCGGGTGACGCGTACATCCATCACGGCGAGCTCGAGCGCACCCCGCGCTTTCCCACCCCGTTCTCGAGCCGGTCCGGCGGGAGCACAGGTCCATCCCTTGGCCCGCGTCGTGAACGGCGATCGACTGCACGGCCTGCGCCGCGGCAGCAGGGCGGAGGTCACCGTCGTCAGCGCGCACGACCCGTGGGAGTCTGCCCGCTTCGCCGCCCCGGACAATCGCCAGTCACACGATGGGACAGACTTCGGTGCGTCGCCGGTGTCGTCGAGGGCCGCATACAAAGGTGGGCCACCCTCACGCGGAATGCGATGGCGACGCACCAGATGGACACCCGCTCACCGGTCGGCGGCCGCGCCGCCGGCCCTGGGGTCACTGACGTGCCCGTGGCACGCACCGCCGCGGTCGCGTCCAACACCATCCCGGGTGTCACCTACGACCGGCGCGGCCTCGGCCGCTCCGGGCGCCCGGCCACCGGCTACGACACCTTCGCCTGCCTGGACAAGCTGCTCACCCACCTCGACCCGCCCGAGGCCGATCTGGCCGGGTACGCGATGGGCGGCGGCGAGATCGCCCGCTACCTCGGTGCCTACGGCTCCGGCCGCATCCGGCGCGCAGCGATCGTCTCCGGCGTCCCGCCCTACGTGCGCAAGACCCCGGACACCCCGCAAGGCGTGCCGCAGGAGGTGTTCGACGAGATCGCCGCGGTGCTCACGGCCGACCGCTTCGCCTGCTTCACCGAGTGGAACAACAACTTCTTCAACCTCGAGGAGACCCTCGTTAAGCGGATCAGCGCCGAGGTGGCGCAGGACGCGTGGAACACCGCCGGTCCGCCTCTGCCGCCGGCACCGTCGCCTGCGTCGCGACCTGGCACACCGACTTCCGCGACGGCCTACACCTGCGACCTGTTCGGCCGCCAGGTCACATCGACCGACCCGGACCAGGGGACGACCACCACGTCGTACACCGACCTGGACCAGGTCGCCACCACCACCGACTCCCGCAACACCACCCTCCTTTGGGGCTCGTCCGCCGGATCACGGGCCGAGCCAGGGCCGGACCGAGGCGAGGGCCGGCCGGTGCCCTGATCGTGTTGACCGCCCCCGGCTGGCAGTGCTGGAGTCGGCACGTGGACAGCATCCCCGCCAACCGGCGGCTCTGGAACCAGATCAGCAGCGCCTACCAGCACGAGCACGACCCGCAAATCGGCGCCACACCCCGGCTGTGGGGCATGTACTCCATCCCCGACGCGCAGCTGCACGCCCTGGGCGACGTCACCGGCAAGCGCGTCCTCGAACTCGGCTGCGGCGCCGGCCAGTGGTCCAGGGCGCTCGCCGCCGAGGGCGCCACCGTGGTCGGGCTCGACCTGTCCGAAGCCCAACTCGCCGCAGCGGCCCGCGCCATGGGAGCGTCTCGCTACCCGCTGGTGCAAGGCGCCGCCGAACAACTCCCCTTTGCCGCCGACAGCTTCGACCTGGTGTTCTGCGACTTCGGCGGGCTCAGCTGGGCGCCCCCGCACCTGGTCGTCCCACAGGCCGCACGCGTCTTGAGCCGAGGCGGGCGCCTGGTGTTCAACGTCGCCAGCCCATGGTTCGAAGCTTGCTACGACGAAGCCGCCGGCCGCGTGACCACGACGCTGCAGCAGGACTACTTCGGGCTGAACACCATCGCCGAAGGCGACGGCGCGACCAGCTACCAGCTCACCTACGGCGACTGGGTCAAGGTCCTGCGCGGCGCGGGCCTCATCATCGACGACCTCATCGAACCGCGGCCCGAACTCGGAACACCCAACGGCTACAACGAAACCGACCCACCCGACTGGGCACACCGCTGGCCGGCGGAACTGCTCTGGGTAACCCGCAAACCGTAAGTTCTGCCGCGCCGAGACGTGAAGGCATCCCCTCGCCGGGTAGGCCTAGCTTTTGCCGGCCATGACGTTCGTGACGCTCGTGCGGAGACGTGGGCGGGAAGGCGATGACCGGCGGTGGCGTGCGGCCGGTGACAGTTGAAGTGGACGTTCCAGACCCTGATCGCCCGGGCTTGCTCTTCCTCGGAGGTCCACTGGCGGGCGTAGAGCAGCCTTCGGCGCGGATGCGCTGGTAGCGCTCGACCTTGCCGTTGCGCCGAGGTGTGCAGGGCTGGTCCGCTGCTGGCGGGAGGCCCGCGAGATCGGGGAGCGTGCGAAGACTGCGGCGGGGAACGTGCACGCTTGCAAGGCCGGCCCGTCAATCGCTCTTCCGTCACACGTTCCGTGGGCGTCCCCTTCCGGATGCCGAGAACCGCGGGCAGGCAGAGAGCGGCGACGACCCAGAAGGTGGCCCGCCAGTCGAGCAACGTGCCGAGTACCGACCCACCGGGGACACCGGCGATCACGGCCCTCGTCGTGCCTGACAGCAGCACGGCCGGCGCACGTCCCATCTTGTCGGACGAGACCAGCGTGGCGGCAGCCGCCAGAGCGACGGCCGGGACCCGGCGTTCGCGAGGGCGGCGACGACCCGGGTGGCGAACAGGACGGGGAAGCTGGTGGTGATGGGGCCAACGGCGTGAGCTGCCGCGAGAGCGAGGATGAACCCCAGAAGGCTGGAGCGCCTGGGCCAGTTACGGGCAAGCGCGGCCACGACGGGGGTGCCGACGATCATGCCGATTGCGAAGGCCGAGGTGAGCACGCCTGCTGTCCCGACCGTGACGTCGGGATCTGAGGCGATGTCCGGCGACAGACCGGCGAGCATGAACTCCGGGGCACCCATGGCGAACACGGCCCGGGCAAGCAGGTACAGCGGAAGAGGCATCGAAGGCTCCGAGGTGAGGAGAAGCACGAGAAAGTCATCTCGTCACCGCGGCCAGCCCCCAGGGCACAGTCGTCCCACCGCGGAATGCGGGGCGACGACAGGGCCGCGAGCTCAGGGGTTCAGGGGAGTGTCGGCGTGACCGAAAGCCCCACCTTGTCTGACTCAGGGCTCGACATGGCCCGCACGCCGGCTGCTCGCCGCGCTCGACAGCCACCCGGCCTGACGGCTGTCAACGAGGCGGCTCATCGCAGCTGTGCCACCGCCTGCGCACCCACCGGGCGGGCAAAGGCAAACGCCGCAGCGTGGGCGAGCGGGACTTCAGCGCGCTGATCGACGGCGTCCACCAGCTCGTCAGGGCGCCGGTCGTATGGGTGTGGGACCGCCTGAACACCCACGTCTCCCGTGCCATGGGCGAGCTGATCGCTGAGCGAGAGTGGCTGACGGTGTTCCTCCTGCCCGCCTGCTCACCCGATCTCAACCCTGTCGAGTGGGTATGGGCACACGTCCAACACAGCCTGGCCAACCTTGCCGTCGTCGCCCTCGACCGGCTCGAAGTACTCGTACGCAACAGGCTCAAGCGCCTTCAGTACCGGCCAGACACCCTCAACGGCTTCACAGCCGGCACCGGCCTGACCCTCACCACCCCAGTGTCACTCTCCCATAGAGGAGGCTTATGAAAATTTTCGTAAGGGAGATCCTGGACGGTCAGGTCAGGGTGTCGGAGAGACGATCAAGGCAGGCCTGCGCACGTTGCCCTGTCCGAAGAGCCAGTCATGCCCCATGAGGGCAGGCGGGCGCAGTGGCGGCGGGGCAGGGTCCTCGGCATCCGACTTCAGTTCATGATCATGGACAGTGCGGTTTCGGTCGTGCCTCGTCGCCGTTTCGAATCCACGACGCTGCCGGAGTCGTAGTACCCCGGTACCACCCGCCCGGCGGTGTTCGGTCCCCGGGTACCACCGGATCGGGGAGATCGTGGTCTTAGCGTGGCGGAGGAGGCGTCGGGGGTGCCCGGACGCCGTCGGTCCGAGAGAGGGAACGCGAATGATCGAGGCCCAGCAGCTCACCAAGAGGTATGGGGAGAAGACAGCCGTCGATGGTCTGGACTTCACCGTGAAGCCGGGTACGGTGACCGGATTCCTGGGCCCCAACGGAGCGGGCAAGTCCACGACGATGCGTATGATCGTCGGCCTCGACGCGCCGACGAGCGGCTCCGTGACGGTGAACGGGCAGCACTATGCCCGTCACCGGGCGCCGCTGCAGGAGGTCGGGGCGCTGCTGGAGGCGAAGTCGATCCATCCGGGTCGCTCGGCCTACAGCCACCTGCGTGCGCTCGCGCTGACCCACGGCATTCCGCGTCGCCGGGTCGAGGAGGTCGTCGAACTCGCCGGTCTCGGCAACGTCGCCAGGAAGCGGGCGGGTGCCTTCTCGCTCGGCATGGGGCAGCGGCTCGGCATCGCGGCGGCGCTGCTCGGTGATCCGCAGACCGTGATGCTGGACGAGCCCGTCAACGGGTTGGACCCCGAGGGCGTCCTGTGGATCCGGAACCTGCTCACCTCCCTTGCGGCCGAGGGGCGCACGGTGTTCGTCTCCTCGCATCTGATGAGCGAGGTTGCGCTGGTGGCGGACCATCTGATCATCGTCGGGCGGGGCCGGATGCTGGCCGACACGACTGTCACCGACCTGATCCGCGAGGCCGGCGGCGACACCGTGAGGGTCGCGACGAACGACCCCGCGCGGCTGCGGGAGGTGCTGGCCGGGCCGGGCGTGGAGATCACCGGCCGCGTCGGCTCCGAAGAACTGCAGGTCACCGGGGTGTCCGCCCGGGAGATCGGGCTGACGGCGGCCGAGCACGGGATCCCGCTGTTCGAGCTGAGCACGAAGGCGGTGTCGCTGGAGGAGGCATTCATGGAACTGACCAGGGACGCCGTGGAGTACCACGGCGCCACGACCGGCACCGAGACCTCCGGGAGCGCGGCATGAGCACCCTCACGGCAACCTCTGAGACTCCTGAGACCGTTCCGGCCGATCGGGTCCGCCCCGCCTACCGGGTGACCGGCCGACGCGTGCTGGCCTCGGAGTGGGCCAAGCTCTGGTCCCTTCGGTCCACCTGGATCACCCTCGGCCTCGGCCTGCTGTTCCTGGTCGCATTCGGTGTCATCGCGGCGAGCCACTACAAGTCCAATCTTGACTCCGGTCGGCACATGGACCGCGACTTCGCCACCGCGACGGCAGTGAGTTTGTCGCTGTTCGGCACGAACTTCGCGCAGTTGGCTCTCGGCGTGCTCGGCGTGCTGGTCACGGCGGGGGAGTACTCCACCGGCATGATCCGCTCGACCCTCGCGGCCGTACCGCGCCGGCTGCCGGTGCTGTGGGCCAAGGCGGCGGTGTACGGAGTGGTCGCACTGGTGGTCGCGACGGTCGGCGCGTTCGTCGCCTTCCTCATCGGCAGTCAGATCGTGTCCGGCACACCCGCCGCCATGGGCCTCGGTCACGCCGGCGTCGTACGCAGCCTGCTGGGCGCCGGGCTCTACCTTGGCCTGGTCGGCGTGATCGGAGCCGCCCTCGGGGCGCTGCTGCGGTCCGTCGCCGGCGGCATCTCGGTCCTGGTCGCCGCCCTCATGCTGGTGCCCGGGCTGGTCTCCCTGCTGCCCACCTCGTGGCAAGGTGACATCGACCCCTACCTGCCGAGCCACGCGGGCGAGTCGATCTTCGCGCTGACCCACGACTCCACCACTCTATCGCCCTCCGCCGGGCTTCTGGTCTTCCTCGGCTGGACGGCGCTGGCGCTGGCGGGGGCGGCGTACCGGCTCCTGCGCAGCGACGTCTGAGCAGCAGCCACCGGCATCATGGTCTGGTGAACTCCGTGACCATCGATGACCTCGGCGGGATGGGGCCGCTGGTCGCCCGGCTCGGCCGGGCCGGCCAGCGCCTCCGGCACGCCGACCGGACCCGTCCGTGGGTGCTGGACACCGCGGTGGTGGTGCTGGTCTTCCTGATGTTCTGCCTGCCGGACCTGCTGCACGGGATGGACGGGGACGGCGACGGCCCGCGCCGCTTCCACCTGGTGTTCACCCGCCCGCCCACGGTCGGGATGCTCGCGCTGCAGGCCGGGCTGGTGCTGCCCCTGCTGTGGCGGAGACGGGCGCCCGCGGTGGCCTTCGGCGCCGTCACGGCCGTGTTCGTCGTGCAGTGGTCCCTCGGTGTCGCGCTCCGTGCGGACGTTGCCCTCCTCATCGGCCTGTACAGCCTGGCGCTGCACGGACGGTTGCGGCAGCTGCCGTGGGCCTGCGCGACCATGGCGGGTGCGCTGGGCCTGGTCGCGGCGCGCGTCTCGGCGGCGGTGTCCGTCTGGGACGCGCTGTTCTTTCTGCTCAGCACGGCGACCGCGGCCCTCGCGCTCGGCCTGATGATCCGCATCAGGCGGGCCCAGCTGGCCGGGCTGCGGGACCGCGCGGCCCGGCTGGAGATCGAACGTGACCAGCGGGGCAGGCTCGCCGTCGCGGCCGAGCGGACGCGGGTGGCCCGCGAGATGCACGACATCGTCGGCCACAACCTGTCCGTCATCATCACCCTGGCCGACGCGGGCGCCTACGCCACCGCCGTCGCACCGGAGCGGGGAAAGGAAGCCCTGCACCTCATCGGTGACACCGGTCGCCAGGCACTGAGTGAACTGCGGCGGGTGCTGGGCGTGCTCCGCGAGGTGGACGGCCCGCGGGGTGTGCCAGAACTGAGCCCGCAGCCCGGTCTCCCGGACATCGACGCCCTGTGCGAGGGCGTGCGGGCCGCCGGTCTGGAGGTCGTCTACCGTACCGCTGGTGACGTCGACGCGCTCGACAGCGGGGTACAGCTCACGGTCTACCGCATCGTGCAGGAGGCCCTGACGAACACCCTCAAACACGCCGGCGCGGGCGCCCGTGCGAACCTGGCCATCGTTGTGGAGGGAACACGGCTGAGCATCACGGTCCAGGACTCCGGCCCGCCCGCACCGGTCGGCCGTCCCTGCAGGGCGAACGAGGAAGGACATGGCCTGGTGGGCATGCGGGAACGAGCAGCTCTCTACGGCGGACACGTCAGCGCGGGTCCCGCGGGACCGGGATGGACGGTACGCGCCACCCTCGACCTCGCCCCCCAGGGCGGTGGCCGGTGACCACCGTGCTCGTCGTGGACGACCAGCCGCTGCAGCGCTACGGCTTCCGCATGCTTCTGGACTCCGTACCCGAGACGGAGGTCGTCGGAGAGGCGGCCCACGGAGCCGAAGCCGTGCGCAAGACCGCCGAACTCCGCCCGGACGTCGTCCTCATGGACGTACGCATGCCGGGCATGGACGGCATCGAGGCCACGCGCCGTATCGTCGCCGCCGGCGACCGCTCCCGCGTCCTTGTCCTGACCACCTTCGACCTCGACGAGTACGTCCACGCGGCCCTGCGCGCCGGAGCCAGCGGCTTCCTCCTCAAGGACGCCCGCCCCGAGGAACTCCTGGCGGGCATCCGCGCCGTGGCCGTCGGGGACGCGGTCATCGCCCCCGCCCTCACCCGACGCCTGCTGCACGAGTTCGCCCGGCTCGTGCCATCCGGCCGCGACCGCTCCACCGAGGATCCGCGCCTGAGCGCCCTCACCGACCGCGAGCACGAGATCCTCGTCGCCATCGGCAAGGGCTGGACCAATGGCGAGATCGCCGAGCGTTTCGTCCTGTCGGAGTCCACGGTGAAGACGCATGTGGGGCGCGTCCTGTCCAAGATCGGAGCCCGTGACCGCGTCCAGGCGGTGATCTTCGCCTACGACCACGGCCTGGCCCGGCCTCAGCCGGACTGAGGGCGGCCTTCGTGCCTGGGCAGGCAGCGCACCGGCTTGTGCTGCCTGCCCCAACGCCGCTGCTGCGGGCGCCTGTTGCGTTCTCGTGCTGCCCGGCCATGGACATTCCTCGACTCCGTTATCCGGACGGAGCGGGTGGAGCTGCCGCGGACCCGAGACAGGACGTCAGCAAAAATACTTCGGTGACCGATATGGCCCGGGGTTCGGCCACCGGCGCATGAGTCGGCACCCGCCGCGGGCGAACCGGTCCACTGTGTTCACGGCCGGCCGCGCCCCGAGGGGATACGCTCGCGGCCGCACGCCTGGCGGCTGGCCGTCGGGACGGTCTGCTTCGGCGCGTTCATGGGGCAGCTGGACGCCAGCATCGTGACGCTGACCTACGGCAGCCTGCGCACGGAGTTCCACACGTCGCTCGCCGCGGTGGAGTGGGTGTCACTGGCCTACCTGTTGGCACTGGTGGCCCTGCTGGTCCCGGCCGGTCGGTTGGCCGAAGCGCACGGCCGCAAGCTGCTGTACCCGTACGGGTTCGCCGTCTTCACCCTGGCCTCCGCCACCTGCGGCCTCGCGCCTTCACCGCTCGCACTTGTCGCGTTCCGGGTGGCCCAGGCCGTCTGCGCGGCCATGATGCAGGCCAACAGCGTCGCCCTGGTGACCACCAGCGCACCGCGCGAGCGGATACGCAGCGCGGTCGACGTGCACACCGCCGCCCAGGCTCGGGCTGGCGCTCAGCCTGACGTTCGGCGGGGCACTGGTCCCGACGCTGGGGTGGCGCTGGGTTGAACTGGGCGGTTCAGCGCGTCGGCACTGATGCCGCCTCCACCGCTGCCACTCGCTCGCCGAGGGCCGCCGTCACCTCGCTCTCGTTCCCTCAGTCGCCGTCGCGGGCCTGAAACCGGCGCTGTCGCCGACGACGCCTCGCCGGTGGCAGCACAGTGGCGGAAGGCACCCGCCCGTGACCAGCACGAGCATCTCGCGCCCGCGCACACCCACCGGCGACTTCACGCTGCACGGTGCTCGACGGGCAGTGCACGGTCCTTGCCCTGCGTCATGTTCCCGGAGGGTGCTCGTGCGGCCAGCGGCGGGTGCTCGCTTCGGCGGCGGATTCGCGAACCGTGAGAACGGCGAGCAACCCGCCGATGGCATAGGCGACCAGCGTGGGCAGGACCGGCGCTGCCAGCAGGACAAGACCGCGGCCGGCGAAGGTCAGCCCCACGTTGCGACGAGCCCGGTGAGGCATCGGGGGAGGGCACTCGCGCTGGCCGACGCCACCTCGGCGCTCGGCCGGTTCCCGGAGGTCCTGCATCCGTGACTCCGCTTGCCACGGAGCAGGGCATTCGCCGTGATCACGCCCCAGACCAAGTATTGACGTGTCCTTGACCACTTCCTCCGACTCCGGCCGCACGGCGCGGGGCTAGGCTCGCCGGGCGACTCCTGTCCGGGAGACCCCGGGACCGTTCCTGCGCCAGCACAGCCCATGACGATCCGTCACTGCGGAGTTGGGGGAACAGCCATGCGCACACGTACAAGAGCGTCTCTCGTGGCCACCGCTGCCGCGTATCTGCTCGTCGCCGCGGTGGGCAGTGCGGCGGCCTCGGGCAGCGGTCGGCCCGTCCACCTGGTTTCGCCGAGTGATCCCTATGCCGCCTGTGACATCACTGGCGACGGAACCGGCACGAACTACCTGTCCGCGGAGGACGAGCCGTACGTCACCGCCTCCCCGCGCGACCCGCGCGACGCGGTCGGCATCTTCCAGCAGGACCGCTGGTCCAACGGCGGAGCCCGCGGACTGACCGCCACGTACACCCACGACGGCCGACACTTCACCGAGACCCCGCTCCCGTTCTCGCACTGCGCCCGGGGCGGACTCGACTACCAGCGTGCGTCCGACGGCTGGGTGAGCACCGGGCCCGACGGCACCGTGTACGCCAGCGGGCTGGTGTTCGACGCGACCGACGCGCGCAACGGCGTGGCCGCCTCGACGTCGTACGACGGCGGACACACCTGGAGGCACACCAGCCCGCTGATCGACGACACCCAGGCCCAGTTCACCGACGACAAGAACGCCGTCACCGCCGACCCCGTCCACCCAGGCGTCGCCTACCAGGTCTGGGACCGCATCGACGAGGACGACGCCGCCAAGGTCTACGACGGGCCCGCCTACATCTCCGTCACCCGCGACGGCGGCCGGCACTGGTCGCCGGCCCGTCCGTTCGTGGACACCTCCGTCGTGCCGCACTCGCAGACCATCGGCAACGTCATCGTCGTCGACCCGCGCACCGACACCCTCTACGACGTCTTCGACTGGCAGACCTACGACATCGACTACAGCACCGGCACCTTCACCCCCACCGACCTGCACTTCGCCATGGTCAAGTCGACCGACCAGGGCCGCACGTGGAGCAAGCCGGTCACCATCGCCAAGGACACGGCCGCGCCCGAGGTCGACCCCAACGCGCCCACCGACGCGACCAAGTCACTCCGGGCGGGCGGCGACCTGCCGAACGTCGCGATCGACCCGCGCACCGGTGAGCTGTACGTCGCCTACGAGGGCTCGGACTTCAGCGGCGGCGCCCACGACTCCGTGGAACTGATCCATTCCACCGACGGCGGCCGGAGCTGGTCGGCCCCGAGGCGGGCCAACTCTGTGCCCTCCGCGCCCGCCTTCACGCCCTCGATCAGTGTGGACGCACGAGGCACGGTGGCGATCACCTACTACGACCTGCGCTACCTCACCGCCGGGAACACCACGACCCTGCCCACCGCGGCCTGGCTCGTCACCTTCCCCCGCGGTGCGGAAGACCGTGCCGCCGAGCGCCGCGTTTCCGGCGTCTTCGACTGGCTCCAGGCCCCGTACGCCGGTGGTCACTTCCTCGGCGACTACGAGGGCCTCGCCACGGACGGCCGCTACGCCGTACGGCCGCTGTTCATCGAGACCAACGCCGGCGCGCCGCAGGACTCCACGGACGCCTACAGCGGGCTGTTGCCCACCCGGACGGGTTACGGACCTTCTGCTACGGCCATGGCCCCAGCGCGCGCGACAGGATCCCTGGTAGCCCGGCCGCACCGGTTCGATCGCTGATCGACGTACAGCCCCAAGGGGGCGGCGACGAGCGCAACTTCTGGCTCACGTGAGGCGCACGGTAAACAACGTGTCATTTTTCCTGTGATCCCTTTGTGTGACTGTTGTGGTCACGCCAAGATCCCCTCTGCGCCGGGACACCCCCATATGCCCGGTGCAGGGAGGAGAGGGCATGTTGCCCCCGAAGCACCGACGACGGTTCATGACCTGCACCGTCGTAGCGGCCGCGTTCGGACTGGTAAGCACCCAGTCGTTCGCGGCGTCGAACAACGCAAGACCCCGGCCCTGGCAGGCACGCCACCAGGCCGCGATCGGCCGACAGCACATCAAGGCGGTGCACGCGGGCCATGGCATGTCCGCGCTCGCCGTGGAGGGCGACGACGGCGGCGCCGACGAGGCGGAGAACTCCGCCGAGGCCACCGCCCAGTTCACCGAGGCCCGCACCGCACCTGGCGTGGTCGCGCCCGGCGCCTACGGAGCGGCGTGGCAGCAACTTCAGTCCATGCGGCACACGAGCGGCAGCTGGAACCACGTCACCAAGAAGGCGTACAACTCCGACGACCCCCGTTACCGCGATGTGAACTCCAACTCCAGCGGTGGCGCGGGTGACGTGACCGGCCGGATCACCGGCATTGCCGCCGACGACCACGGCTATGTCTACGCAGGCGGCGCGAACGGCGGCGTCTTCCGGTCCACGACCGGCGGCGGACACTGGAAGCCGATCTCCGACAAGCTCCCGTCGCTGTCGACCGGCACCCTGGCCCTCGACCAGCAGCAGCGGCTCTGGTACGCCACCGGCGAGTCCAACACCGGGGCGACCTCCTTCGTCGGCACGGGAGTGTACGTCCTGAAGGACCCCCGGCACGGCCAGTTCCAGCCCGGCGACCGGGTCGGCGGCGCCGAACTGGAGTCCACGGTCATCCATGCGCTGCGCTTCGCCGGCACCAAGGTCTGGGCGGCCACCAGCACCGGCGTCTGGTCACACTCCACGACCACCCTGTCCGGGCCGTGGAAGCAGGAGTTCGCCCCTGACCCGGACTATCTGCCGGGCGGTTCGAAGGCGGATGACCCGAGCGCGCCGTACAAGAACATCGCCAATGACATCGCCGTAGACCCCAAGGACCCGAACAAGGTCCTCCTCGCGGTCGGCTGGCGCGGCGGCGACACCTACAACGGGCTGTACGCCAAGGCGGACGACGGCAGCTGGAAGCCGGTCACCGGTCTCGGTGACCTGCCGACCAGCAGTGCCGACGTCGGCAACATGACGTTCGCCGCCGCGGCCGACGGCTCGCGTCTGTACGCCATCGACCAGTCCCCGGCACAGACGACCGCCAACCCGGACAGCGGCCTCAAGGGCGTGTACGTGTCCAAGAACGGCTCGCCTTTCGGGCCGTGGACCCAGATCGCGGACTACACCAAGCTGAAGGCGTCCGGATCCGCCCTGCAGACCGCGGGCTACATGCCGGGCATCCAGTCCTGGTACAACCAGTTCCTCCAGGTCGACCCGGCCAACGCCGACCACCTCTACCTCGGCCTGGAAGAGGTCTTCGAGACCAGGAACGGCGGCCAGAGCTGGACCGTGCCCGGCCCGTACTGGAACTTCCCCTTCCCCTGCTGGAGCATCGACCCGGCCAAGCAGACCGGTGACTGCTCGCCCACCGTCCACTCCGACCAGCACGCGGTCGCGATCGGCAGCTACAAGGGCAAGACGTGGGCGTACGTCGGCAACGACGGCGGCATCTACCGCCGCCCGCTGAACGGCGCGGTCGACTCCGGAGGTCACGCCAAGGACTGGCAGTCCCTCAATGACGGCACCCTCGACACCCTGCAGTACTACTCCGTGGGCGTCGGCAAGGACCTCACGTACGGCGGTGTCTCGGTCACCGGCGGACTGCAGGACAACGGCCAGTCCATCCTTCGGGGCCGTGACAAGGTCATGGGCTCCAACTTCGGTGGCGACGGCGGTGACACCGTCACCGACCCCGCCAACGGCTGCAACATCGCCCAGGAGTACGTCTACCTGGACATGTGGGTCACCCAGGACTGCGGCGTGAACAACGGTGCCTGGTCCACGGACCCGTCCAAGGCCACCGAGTACGAGGTCGCCCCGCCCGACAAGGACCAGGGCGGCAACGGCGCCCGCTTCATCGCCCCGATCACCGCCGACGCCAAGAACACCAACACCTGGGTCGCCGGCGGCCGGCACGTGTGGGTGAACAACAAGGGCTACGCCATCCGCTCCGGCAAGGAGTGGACGAACGCCTACGACCTCGGCGAGGGCCACACGGCCACGGCCGTGGCGTCCTCCGGTGGCACGGTCTACGTCGGCTGGTGCGGCCCCTGCAACAACCAGGGCTTCACACGGGGCATCGCGGTCGGCAAAGCCGACGGCACTGGCTGGCACCAGCTGAACCTGCCGGTCGACGGCACCATCCCCAACCGCTACGTCTCCGGCTTCGAGATCGACCCGGCCAATGCCCAGCATGTCTACGTGGTCATCAACGGCTTCTCCCGCCGGTTCACCGAGGGCCCCGGCGCCGGCGTCGGCCACGTCTTCGAGTCCAAGGACGGCGGCGCGAGCTGGAGGGACATCTCCGCCAACCTTCCCGACGTCCCCGCCGACACCGTCAAGCTCCTGCCGAACGGCGGCCTCGCCCTCGGCACCGACCTGGCGACCTTCTACCGTCCCACCGGCGCCAAGAACTGGCTGGTCCTCGGGCACAACCTGCCCACCACGGCCGTCATGCAGCTGCGGCTCGGCCCCGACGGCAAGCTGTACGCAGCCACCCACGGACGCGGCATCTGGTCCTTCGACGTACGACGCCTCAAGGGCCGTAAGGACTGATCGCGCCCCGTAACACCCTGTCGTACGACGACGGCCGGTGCGATCCCCGATCCCGGGGCGCACCGGCCGTCCGACGTTCAGGTCCGGCCTCACTGCACCGGATGTGCCGCCACGCTCAGCCGAAGGGTGAAGAGCCGCGCGCTCTCGGGACCCCAGGTCACGGTCACCGCCCCGATCCGTGCGGCACGCACCGTGACACGGGAGACGCCCTTGTCGTCGGTGCCGGACGAGGTCACCAGCGCCAGCATCGGATTGCTGCTGCGCGGCTGAGGCCAGGTGCCGTGCGCGCGGGGCTTCAGGAGGACGGTCACCGTGGTGCCTGATCGTACGCACAGGTTCTGGACGGAGGCGTCCCCGGGACTGTGTGTGATCGTGGCGGAGCCTGCCGTGCAGCCCGACGAGGCGGAGGCCGTAGCAGGGGCCGAAGCGGTGTGCGTCGGGGGCGGAGACAGAGTCCCGGGATGTGCTGTCGCCGGCGGCGAGGTGGACCGCGATGCCGGGGGCTCTGACGTACCGATGCTGGTCGCCGACGGTGTTGTGATGTGCGGATCGGCGTAGGGGCGCGGCGAGGTCGATGCGGACCGAGAGGCGCCACCACTGCTTCCACAGGCGCTCAGAAGGCAGGCGACCGCGACGACGGCGGTCGCGAACCACGGCCGTCCGTGTACCGGTCTGCGTCCTGGCTGCTCCAGCGCCACAACTGCCTCCTCATGTCGCCGCGCGCCACTGTGACGTCCCAGCGCGGCGCCCGGTTCCTGTCCCGTACATGGGCGGTGCGCCCCGGCGTTGCCGCAGGGGCGCACCGTGTGCCGTTCCGGATCAGCGCCGGGTCGGCAGGGGTCTCGTGATGTGCGGTGCGGCGACGGTGACAGCTCCGCGGGTGGTTGAGGCGGCGCTGCCGCCAGTGACGGTGAGCGGGCCGGCGGGTGGAGGCCCTCGCCGAAGGCTTGCCCGTTGGCCGGGGTCTTGCCGACGGTGAACACGGAGACCGCCTTTCCGCTGATGACGGAGGTGGAGATGTAGTCGCCGACCATGCTGCCCCGGGCACTGTCGGCAGCTGCCTCACGGATGGCGCGACCACCAAGGCGCGGCCCGAGCGGACCATCTGCGCCGTTACGCCCGCCGCTTCATCCGTCGCGGTCCCCTTCTTCCGCTACTGCTCTGGCAGGCGCAGCACCTTGATCCCCAAGTGCCGTCCCCCTGGCATGGCTGGCCCCGGGGCTGTCAGCGCAGGCATATAGAGTCCCGCCCGAAACTCACGCGTGACTGTCGAAGGAGTTCTGTTGGCGAGAACCACACCACCCCGGCCTGCTGAGATCGCGTCCGTGTTCCCAGAGCTGGCTCCGCTGGCACGGCAGGCAGTGCGCCTTCACCCGCGCCCCGGTGAGCCGACTGTCCACGAGAGTTCCATCGGCGGTCCGCTGCTGTGGCCAGCCGACCAGGAGTGGCCGGTCTGCACGAAGGAGCACCGCCACTACCGCGTGCTCCCTGTCTCCCTTGACGACGTCCGTCAACGCCGGGAGCTGCTCGAAGCAGCCTGGTTGCGTCCTCGCGCTCCTCGTGAGAATCTCCTCGATCCCGAGCAAAGGGCGTACCTCGACGAACTCCAGGCAGGACATCCGCCACACCCCGGCCCCAATGCGCTGCTCCCCGTTGCTCAGCTCTACCTTCGCGACATACCAGGGCTTGCCGGTCCCGAGGGCACGGACCTGCTGCAGGTGCTGTGGTGCCCCCTGGATCACGACGGGGGGCTTCCCGCAGCCCACCTCGTCTGGCGAGACTCCAGGAGCGTCGACAAGCTGCTCGCCGATCCGCCGGAACCGGTCGATGTGGACCACTACGGGCACTACGTTCCCGAGCCGTGCGTGCTCCACCCCGAGGTCGTAACCGAGTACCCCGCGCCCCATGAGTTGCCCGAGGAACTCGCGGAGCGTCTGTACGACTGGGGACGCAAGCAGTGGGCCGAAGAAGACCCCGATGAGGAGTGCAGCCCCGGCGGCGCCTACTACCAGTACGAACACTCCGTCGCGCCGGGGTGGAAAGTCGGCGGCTGGGGTCCGTGGAGCTTCTGTGACCCCTGGCCCATGCACTGCGATGTCTGTAGGGCCACGTACCAGCCGCTGCTCACCGTGAGTTCTGGAGAATGGGATGGTGGGAGCGGCAGCTGGATCCCACTCGAGGATCAGAAGGGACCTTCGGGGCCCGTCGGACTGCGTGAACCATCAGACCCGCCGATGGTGCAGATCGGCCGCGGCTACAACATGCAGATCTATATCTGCCCCACATCCTTCGATCACCCGCACCTTGAGAACATGCAGTGAGCCTTTGGCGAGGGCCCCACATCAGGTGGTCCGCCAACGATGGTGAGAGTCTTCCAACTCACGGCCGCCGACGCGGGTCTCCTGGGACCCCGACCAACTCGCCGAAGACTTCCTCGCCCTGACTCTTCCTGGTCACCCGGCCGTCCGCCGGCGTCTGGCCGACGGAGACCTCGAGGCCTTCGTGCGCGATCTGGCCCGCACCCTGTGGTCGTTCGCCCGGGTCAGGGTCGCCGGTGACCTCGAGGTCGCGCAGGCGGTGAAGGCCGCCCATGAGTCCGTCACGCTCTACCCGTCCCTGGCCGAGCGGATGCCCGGAGCGTTCACCGCGCACATCCGGGCGCTCGCCGGCATGGTGGACCCCCTTGCCGCCCATGGACACACACAGGAGGCGGCAGCTCTGCGGTCCCGCCTCCGTGCCCTGCCACTCGGGTGAGGGCAGGGGGGAGCCACTCCCGGCCGGCCGTCGGCATCCGAGTATTCGGCGGCTGCAGTCGGGTCAGCGGCCGGAACCGATCCGGTGGGCCGCGGTGCTGCGCAGGAGCTCCAGCAAGGGACGCAGGTCGCCGGGTTCGGCGGGATCGGCCAGCAGGTCGTCCAGGGCGGTCAGATCCGAGGCGGTGATCGCTGCCAGAGGGCGTTCGAGCCAGGCTGCCGGTGGGTTCAGGTCCTGCACGGCCAGATGGTGTGGCCCCTCGTAGCCGTCGTGGCCGTCGTGCCGGATGCGGTCGCCGCCGTCGCCGTAGCCGTCGTACAGCACGTACCGGCCATCGGCGGAGGACTCGAACAGCCGCAGGGGATCGGCGCCCGCGGCCATGGCGGCCAGCGGCATGGCCGTGGGTTCGAGCGTCGTCGCGTCGTAGAACAGGGGCCGTCCCAGCCCGCCCGCCCAGCCGCCCACCACGTGCCAGGCCGGGATGACGAAGAGGCGCCGCAGACGCAGCGAGCGGACCACGGCGCGGAGCAGGAGTTCGCCGTCGTGGGTCTCGAAGACGGCCAGGCCGCCCCCCGCACCCGAGAGGAGGAGTTCGGTCGGAGAGAGGAAGGCGAGGTCCTGGACACCGCCCACGTAGGCGGGGACCTGGTAGGTGCACTCGACCGATTCCAGCCGCGCGTCGGCCACGGCTATTCGGTTTCCGTCGCTGACGGCGAGCCGGGTACCGGTGGCGTCGACGGCGAGGAGGCTGCTGCGCCACAGCCCCGTGTCGAGGAGGGGGACGAACCGCAGGGGTGCGCCGGTTTCACCGACATGGGCGACCGGTGCCTGGCCCAGTCCGGCGACGAACCCGTATGCCGTGGGCGCGGTCGAGGCTCCGCTCAGTCCGGGGCCCGGGTCGAGGACCGTGGTGGCGCCGTCGGCGTATCGGACGAGCTCAGCGTCACTGCCTCTGCCGGGCGTACGGCCGCGGATCCCGACCGCTTCCCCCGGGCCGAGACAGCTCAGACCGTCGTGGTCGGCGTCTCCCCGGTAGAGCTGGACCGCCTTCGACCGCCTCAGGTCGTGGACCATCAGGTTCAACGAGTGATCAGCGGTGAACGTCTGCGACAGCACGGCCGAGCGACCGTGCGCGAAGGAGATGTCGGTGACGGCCACGGCCGGGATCCGGTGCACCACGGGCCGGCCGCGCGGCCGGGCCAGTAAGGCGGCATGCCGCCGGTTCGCTTCCATGAGGTGCGAGGCGAGGCCGTCCGGGACGCCGAAGGCGGCCCAGAACCCCGGCGGAGCCTTCCCGGCCACGCGGATCGCGTCGCGCAGCGGCACGGAGAAGAGCAGAGTCCACAGGCCCGCCCAGTCCCCGGTACGGACGAACCGGTCCGCGGCCGTGTCGATCTCATCGGCGCCGCCCCAGTCCCGCGCAGGCCGGCTGCTGCGGCGGCCGGGGTCATGAGCGTACGTCTGCCCGTCCGGGTCGAAGTCCGGGAAGGGGCTGTCGTCGGGGGGCTCGGGCTGTCGGAACAGCTGGGCGAGGTGCGTCAGTTCCGTCCGCGCGCCCGAAGGGCTCGCGCGCTTCGCCTGACGCATCCGCTCCCGCAGGATCTCGACGGGCGTCAGCGGGTGGGCCCAGGGAAGGTCCGAGATCCATGTGCCCGCCTCGGCCTCTCGCTCGTCGGCCTCGGCGCACGCGGCGGCCGCTTCCTGCTCGCGGCCGTCCGCCCGGAGCAGTGCGGCCATCTCCCGCAGCGCTCGGACGAGCCCTGCGATCCTGCCGAGGGACGCCGAGGAGGAGACGAGGCGGCGATGGACCAGCACGGCCTTCTGCGCGGCGTCCAGCGCCGACGGCACGCTGTCCGACAGCCTCCAGGCGTTCCTCAGCAGGTCGAGGGAGAGCGCGTGGTGCGAGTCGTAGGCGCGCGGATCGGCCTCGGCGAGGGGGCGCAGGATGGACTCGGCTTCGTCCGCGCAGAGCATGGCGATCACGCGCATCGCCTCGGCCCGCACCGGGTCGGTCTCCTCCTCCGCCGCGCTCACGGCGTACGAGCTCTCGTTGATCAGCGCCGTGGCGAGATGGGCTTCGTGCCGCGCCGGGTTCACGCGGGCGTGTCGGCGGAAGATGTCGGCAGCGAGCCGCAAGTACTCGAAAGCCACCTTTGAGCCCCCGACGAAGTCGGACAGCACGAAGCTCAGGTTGACGAGGGCGACCGCCAGACCGGGCTCGCAGCGCTCGGGGTCGGCCTTCGCCAGCCGCTGGTAGAGGTCGACGGCCTCCAGTTGCACGGTGCGAGCGTCCTCCAGCCGGCGGACCTCGGCCAGATGATTGCCGAGGTTGGAGAGGCTGAGCGCCAGGTGGAAGTCGTGCCCGCCCACGGGATCCTCCCGCGACAGCCGCCTGTTGATCGCGACCGCTGTCATGCCCGCACCGATGCACTCGGCCTGTCGGCCCGCACCGGCCAGGAGGTTACTCAGGTTGTTCAGCGCCTGGGCGAGATACATCTCATGGCTGATCCTCGCAGGCCCCTCGCTGCTGTCGATCAGCCGCTGCCACAGGTCCACGCCGCGCCGGACAGCGCGCAGCGCCTCGTCGGTCCGGCCCAGAGTCTCCAGATGGCCGCCGAGACTGACATGGATCTTCGCCCGCTCGGCGGGGTCGTCGTTGACCGAGAGGCGGTACGGCGTGAGCCGGACGGCGAGCGCGGCATCGCCCTCGGCCAGTTCAGCCGGTACGTCCTGGGGAAGGGCGCCGGTGAGGGCGAGCAGGACGTCGGACGAGACGTCGGGAAGATCGGCGACGACCGTGAGGACCGGGCTGCCCGCTGCGACAGCAAGGCCCGGCCGGTCCCGCAGCAGCGGGTACAGGTGCTGCCGGCCGACGTGCGGCCAGCGGGCCGCGGCCGCGGCGAGAAGGCTGAGGCCGCGCCGGAGCCAGGCCGGTGCGGCCTCACCCTCACCACGGACGAGCATCTGCGTGACGGTGGGCGCCGCCCAGCTCTGGGGAGGATAGTCGGCCCGGTGACCAGGCAGGGTGAGGGCGAGGAAGTCCTCGGCGAGCCGGTCGGGGGAGAGAGGCTCCAGGACGGTGTCCCGGGCCGGGTCGGCGGGCGGGTAGCACGCCGTGTGGTCGGCCACGACCTGGTCCACATCCATCGACGGGCACAGTCCGGCCACGACCGCGGACCCGGCAGGCCGCGGAAGCGGACCGCTGAGCGCCGCGCCGAACACCGTACGGTTCATCACGGCAGGCGGCGTGCGGTAGGCGCGGTGCGCGCCGTCGAGGTCGTGGGTCGCGCCGCCGTCGCCGTACAGCCTTGCCCAGTGGCCCTGTTCCCGGTCGAGGAGGTACACGGTCAGGCTGGTCAGGTCCTCGGGCGGGCGGGTCCCGTGCGCATACGCGTCCACGGCGACCAGCGCGGCGATGTGCAGGGCGAGGGTCAGCCCGAAGTCGGGGTGGTCCAGCGAGGCGGGCGGAGCGACAAGACCCGGCTCGTCCAGGGCGTAGCGTGCGGCGAAGGCGTTCCGGGCCGCCGTGAACATCTGCGCGCGACGACTGGTGCCACTGGGCAGTTCGGGCAGCCGCTGGGTGGAGGTGCCGGCCTCCAGCCGCGCCAGTGCCGCCCGCACGGCGGGCCAGTTGTCGCTGCTCCGGGCGATCAGCAGTACGCGGGTGCGTGTCCCGGGCCGGTGCAGCAGGGAGTTGCTGAAGAGCCAGCTCAAGTGGGTCACCGCCCACTGGTCGGCGTAGTCGACGAGCAGCAGCAGGCCGGCTGCGCCGTCCAGACGCAGTTCCTCGCTCCCCGGAGGGGGAAGGACCGTACCGGGTCCGTGGACGGCCGTGACCGCCTTCCATCCTTCGGCCAGCGATTCCGCCGCGATGCGGCCGGCCAGGCGGGTCTTGCCCTGGCCGCCGGGCGCGTGCAGCCAGCGGACGGCCAGCCGGGGGCCCTCGTCGCGCCAGCGGCGCAGGTCCGCCAGCTCCGCCTCCCGGCCGGTGAAATCCACCACCGCATAGCGCGCGTTGAGCAGGCGGCTCGGCAGCTCACGCAGGAAGGCGGGGTCCGGCGCCGGTGCCGGCCGCCAGTTCTGCAGCAGGTACAGCGGCACCCCGTCGCCGAAGACGTGGATGTCGGCGCCGATCACCCCGTAGGCGAAGCCGCTCTCCGCCCGAACCACCTGTACCGGGCCACCGGACGTCCCCGGCGGATCGGAGTCCGGCGGGGAGGCGTTCACCCGATGTCCTCCGCGCCCTCCGTGTCCCCCGCGCCCGAGTGGTAATGCACATGAACACTGCTGCCCGGGCCCAGGGCGCCGAACGCCGTGCCCCCCGTCCGGGCGCTGACGTTCTGAATCCACTGGTGCCGCTGCGGCGGGAGCTGCCGCTGCACCTCGTCGATCAGAGCCTGGAGTTCTTCCTCGGTGCCCGGGTGATCACGCAGCAGGTCGGCGAGGTCGTCCCGCCACCGTGCGACCTGGCCCGACCGCACCGCCTCGCCGTCCGCGCCGGCTGCGTCCACGCGGGCAGCGCTCCGTTCGAGCTGCGTCTCGATCTCCCGCAGGGAGCCCCCGCGCCGGGCGAACAGCGCCGCGGTCCGGGTGCGGGCCAGCTGCCAGGCGTTCGTGGCCATGGCTGCCACGATGGTTGTCGCTCCCGTCATCGCCAACGCGGCCACCGGGTCCGGCACAGCGCCTCCTCACGGTCCGGCCCCGGCCGGCGGTCCGGCCTGCCGGGGGCCCAACTCCTCTGCCGTCCCCCATTGTCCCTCATCTCCCAGGCTGTGATTGCGAGGTTCGTAGTGGGTGTGGTGTGTGGGCTGTGAGCTGGGGCGTTCGGTGCGGTCGCGCACTACCTGGAGCAGCTGGCCGGCGCGTACCACAGCTTCCACGACGCCTGCCGGGTCCTGCGGCGGGCCCGCGAGGACCCGGACGACCTCACCCGGGCCCGGCTGTGGCTGACGGACGCCAGCAGGCTGGTGCTGCGCAACGGGCTGCAGTTGCGCGAGGTCTCGGCACGGAACGAATGTGAGCGCGCAACCGCTGACCCCCCATAGCGCGATCGGTCACTGAAGCGACCCCGGCGGTGTGGACACACTGACAATGGATCTTGCAGATCCGAGGAAGGGTGTCCTGATGGGACGGAAGTCTCCGTATCCGGAGGAGTTCAGGAACGATGCCGTCGCGCTGTACCGCGCGGCGGGCGGGAAGCGCACGTATGCAGCGGTCGCAGCGGATGTCGGGGGTGACCGCCGGTGAGACGCTGCGGAGCTGGGTGCGGCAGGCCGACGAGCACGCTGGCCGCGATCACAGCCGCGGCGGGCGGAACACGGAGAGCCAGAACGAGGAACTGGCCCGGCTACGAGCCGAGAACGGTCGGCTGCGCAAGGCGGAGAAGGAGTGGGAGCTCGAGCGGGAGATCCTGCGCCGGGCGGCGGCCTATTTCGCCAAGGAGATGAAGTGAAGACCCGCCGCTGGGACTTCGTCTCCGCCCACGCCGAGACCTTCGGCGTTCAGCGGATATGCCGGGTCCTTCGGGTCTCCCGCTCCGGGTACTGCCGGTGGCTCGCCGGCGCGAAAGCCCGCGAGAGCGGCAGGCCGCCGTGGACGCGCTCGTCGCGGAGATCCGCGAGATACACACCGCGCACAAGGGAGCCTACGGGGTCCGCCGTGTCCACGCCGAACTGCGGGGCTTCGGGCGCACCGTGAACCGCAAGCGCATCGAGCGGCTGATGCGACGGCACGGTATCGAGGGACGGCACCTGCGGCGCCGCAAGCGCACCACCGTTTCGGACCGGCTCGCGCCGCCCGCCCCGGACCTCGTCCAGCGCCGGTTCACCGCCGCCCGGCTGGATGAGAAGTGGTGCGGCGACATCACATACGTGCAGGTCGGCGGGACGTGGCTGTATTTCGCCTGCGTCATCGAGGTCTGCTCGCGCCGGGTGCTCGGCTACTCGATGGCCTCGCACATGCGCGCCGAACTGGTCATCGACGCTCTGACGATGGCGGTGGCGACCCGCGGTGGCAGCGTCACCGGAGTGATCTTCCACGCGGACAGGGGCTCGCAGTACACGTCGACGGCGTTCGCACAGGTCTGTGAGCGTTTCGGGATCCGCAGGAGCATGGGCCGGGTCGGCTCGGGTTACGACAACGCCCTCGCCGAGTCGTTCTGGCAGGGACTCAAGCGAGAAACGTTGCACCAGAGGATGTTCTCGACGGTGCGTCAGGCGAGGCTGGAGATCTTCCAGTGGCTGACCTACTACAACGCCCGACGGCGTCACAGTGCCCTCGACTACCTTTCGCCAGCTGAGTTCGAACAGCGGTACCAGCGAGGACGTAAACTCACACTCGCAGCATGAACCCCCGTGTCCACGCCCCGGGGGACGCCTCAGAGAAGGGTGCCCCCTTGCCCCGGCACAGAGGCGGGACAAGGGGGCACCCTGACTGGCGGGGAGTCTAGCGGCGCTCAGACGATCACGTAGAACGGGTCGCCGTCCATGACGTGCATCTTGCCGCGCCGGGCGGTGATGCGGCCGCCCTGGCTCCGGTTCTCCTGGATGTGCACCCAGGTGATCTCCCGCTGGTTGGCGGGCAGGTGGGTGCTCGGTCGGTGGGGGAATGCTGCACAGTGCCGGCACGGGTCAGCTACTGCTGTCAGTGGCGCATCCATGCTGTTCGGCGCCTGTTCTGACCGTCTTCAGGGCGCTGCGGGCCTGGCACCTCAACTGATCCCCGCCGAGCCGCCGTCCCGGGGACCCCGCCATGCCCCGAAGAGCACCGACGCAGCCGTGGCGTATCCGGCAAGCTCCTGCGGGTTGCTGTGGCCGATCACGACAAGGACGGTGACGACCACAAGTACGGACAGGAAGACAAGGACGTCAACGGGTACCTGAGGCCTACGGCGAGAAGACATCGTCACTCCTGTGGACTGGGCCTGCCGCGCGAGCATTGATCACGGCAGATCGCTGCGGAAGCGGGACACCGACGGTGACCTGCTCTCCATTAGGCGCAGCTCTCCGAAGTGCCCCGCATGCCCCTGACACTCTCACCCGCCATGCCCCCTTGACCTGGCGCAAGTACCGCCGACAGCCTTGGTTGCACTGACACTTGCTGACACTTCCTGTCAGGAGAATGATGCGGAACCGAGGGACGAGGGGCGTGGAGATGCCCCCCTTGGAGGAGTTTCCAGTTGGACCACGGAGGGTTGTACTGGAGAACCTGCACAGCCTGTATCGGGCGGCCGATATGCCAGGTGTACGCAAGATCAGCGCAGGTTTGGAAGAGGGCGACTTCCGGGCCACCATGGATCGGGATCTGGTGTCCAAAGTCCTCAACGGCCGTCGATGGCCCACCGCCTGGCAACTGGAGAGCCTTGTACGCTGGTTGGCCGACCAGGCCGTCGACGGCCGGGATCCAGATATCGAGGCCAACCGATTCCTTGGGCTGTACGAGCAGGCAGTCAAGGTGGGCGACGGAACGACAAGGACGCCGAACCCGTCCCGATCTGCCGTGTTGGTCTACTTTCGTAGACAGACGTGGTCGGGTGTACTTCTGCATGACGGAACCATCCTCACCCAGAGCCTCGAACTGGCTGCAGACTCAGGCCCGCTGAATGGGGATCGGCTGGAGGTGCGATCCGTCGACAGACCGGAGAACCGATCCGAAGCGGATGTGGTCATGCGGGGAACGAGCCGCGGGAGTCTCACGGTTCTTGCGCCCAGACATCCCCTCGAAGGAGCGGCCGCGGCCACATGGGCTCTCCCACCACCGCTCGGCGGACGTGTAAGGGCCTATCTGACTCACACCAGCCGCCGTGACAACCGACTTGAAGGCCTGTGGCTGGTAGGAACCGTGTTGGGACCGAGCGGCCGTGACGGAGACTTGCAGCTCGATCTGACTTTGACCATCGGGGCCGACCAGGCGCGCATCGGTGACGTGGCAGCCGGCGCAGGAGTCCTTGACGGGTCGGGGCGCGTGATCGGTGCCATCACCAGACGCCTGCCCGGCACCAGCTTTTACTGGATGGCTCCCCTGGATGCCATCGAGAGGCAAGGCATTTCGCTACTGCCGCGCGGAGGCTGATGGCTTTGGCCATAGCCGCACGCACCGGGCAATCTGTACGGATGAACCCTCGCCAACCCAGGAAGGGATCTTTCATGTCGACTCCGACACCGGGGAACGCGAACGGCGCTGCACCAGTGGGGCGCAGAGCCGTTTGGGATGACAGGGAGGGTCAGGACACCGTTTTGAGCTGGTAGACGCCGGCCCGCTGTTTCTTCACCAGCTGTGCCAGGTGCAGGTCGCGCAGCGCGGCGTTCGCGGCGGCCCGGCTCAGGCCGAGTATCTGCGCGAGGGTGACCTGGTCGACCTGGATCCGCACGCCCGGCTCGCTGTGTGCGCGCATCTTCGACAGCATTCGGTAGGCCGCGGTAGCAGGCAACGCTGTCAGGCCCCGGGCAGGGACTCCCCGAACAGCGAGCTCCGCTCGGTCAGGTGAGGGCGTTGCGCAGGTATGCGGGCAGTGCCTGACAGATGGCCGGGTCCGCTGTCCAGCCAGGGTGGGCGAGTTGGCCGGGAGTGATGACGGACTGGGTGCCGTTGTCGGTGCGGACGATGACGCGGAACGTTTCCCCCCGGCTGTCCCGGCCAGCGAGGTACGCGGCGAGAACGACCTGGCCCACGTCGGTGGGGTCCGCGCCGGTGATCGCGCGACCGTAGTCTTTGCAGATCCACACGCCGCTGAACCGTTCGTGCATCAGGATTTCCCACCGCACGCAGCAGGGCATGTCGTCGCGGTACACGACCTCGATCATGCCCCCGCAGGCCGGCCCGGCTCTCGCTACCTGCCAGTACTGGCCGGAAAACGCGCTCTTCCAGCGGATCTGTCATCGCGGGTGCGGGCGCGGCGGGGGAGGGGGCGGGTCGCGCGCCCTGTGGCGTCCGTCCGGTGGAAGCACCTGTCGCACAGCCTCGGCGGGTGAGCGAGAGCGCGGAGCAGGCCCGGTTCTTCGTGCGCATGTGGGCCGAGGCGGTGCTGCGGCAGGCGGCACGGGCGCGGACCATCCGGCACCAAGCAGCGCAGGACAGCCGGAACCACGACCGGATGGCGGAATGGAGCCCCCCGCTTCACGTGCCCGGGCAGCGGGCCGCGCCGGGTGCCATGCGTGATCAGCCGTGCCACGGGTGCGGTGCACTCCGCCCCGACGCCGCCGGGCTCAATACGGCGGCTGCGCACCGCGCGGTCCGGAAGGGACCGTGCCGCCGGTGAACAGCAAGCGGCCCACGGCGGCCGGCGAACCGTGCCCGAGGTGCCGCGCGGCGTGGGGTTGCCCTGGGAGCAGCGGCACTCGCCCCAGTGGCATCGGCCAATGCGCATCGGCTGCCCGCGGCGCCGCCGGCACTGCGCCGTGACAGCTGGCAGGAGCAGGCGCTCATGTCGCATTGACCACGTCGCGGGCACGCCCGGGCGTGACCCTGTGCGGGCACGCCCGGGTATGCGTCGACATCCTCAGGGATCAGGCCGAGGTTTCGGGAATCCCCTCGACCGCCAGACGCCGGTTGCTGTACTCCTTGGCCCCGGTGATTTCGGGACCGAACCAGTCCGGTGGCGTGAAGCCCCTGGCCTGCTCCTCGGACGGGAACTCCACCTCGACGGTGCGAAGGCCGGACAGGTCCTGCGCGTACACGTCCACGTAGGCGAGGGTGTCCTGCACGGGCACCGAGTGGCGGGTCTTCACCAGCCGGGCGCCGGCTGTGGCGGGCCACAGTTCCCCGAACTCGATCTCGGTGAGCGGGAGTTCGACCTCGGTACGGGAGAGCCCGCCGTTGCCGCGCTTCACGGTGAGGACGCAGTGGCCCGCGATGCGGCGCAGGCGTACCTCGGTGCCGTCGTCGGTGACGGCAACGTAGCCCTGCTCGATGGGTTCGATCGCCACGGCGGGCGGCACGGCCACATCGTCCAGCAGGAACTTGCGCTCAATTTCCAGCGGCATTGTTCACCTTCTCCCCCTTGTGAGCCGTGACCAGGGCAGGCAGCTGGCGCATGTCGGTGAAGACGACCGTCGTCGGACCCGTGAGCCAGTCGGCCGGAGTGAGGCCCCCCGCGTATCCGAAGGAACGCATCCCGGCGGCGGTGGCCGCCTGGACGCCGAACCTGCTGTCCTCCACGACGGCGCAGCGGGACGGAGCGACGCCCATCCGCCGTGCGGCGTGCAGGAAGAGGTCCGGGGCGGGCTTGCCCCGCTCGACCTCGTGGGCGCTGAAGACGCGGCCCTCGAACCTCTCGTAGAGTCCTACCCTGCCGAGGGTGTGGCGCATCTTTTCGTGGCTGCCGCTGGAGGCGATGCACCACTGTCGTGCTCCAAGGCCCGCCGCCGCCAGGCCGTCCAGGGCTTCGACGATGCCGTCGACCGGGGTCAGGCTCTCGTCCACCGCATTGGCGTGCATCTCCCGGAACCGTTCGTCCCAGATGCGGGCGGTCTCCTCGCCGAGACGCTCGGCGATCTGTTCGCCGATCGAGGTGGTCGAGCGGCCGACGAAGCGGTTCATGACGTCGGACTCAGTCAGTGGCCAGCCCAGTTCGGCGCCCAGGGCGACGTGCGTCCGCACGGCGATCGGCTCGCTGTCGACGAGGACGCCGTCGCAGTCGAAGACGATGAGTTCGATCGGGTCCGTCGAGGTGGCGATCCCGGTCAACGGATGCAGCCCTGGCTGATCAGCAGCTGCCGGATCTCCTCGACGCGCTCGGCGCCGAGTCGGCGCTTGGCCTGGTCCTCGGGCTTCTCGTCCCTCTGGCCGTACTGCCACCAGGCATCACCGGTGTCGCGGTTCATCACGACGAAGCGGTTCTTCTCGGAGGGGCCGCGGACGATGAGGGAGGTGGTGTCGGGGGCGGAGCTGACGGTGTGCACCATCGTGTGACGGATCACGTAGCCCGAGCCGGCCACCTCCTCGCGGACCAGTGCCGGGGTGCCGACACGGGTGTCGGTGTCCAGCTCCTCGTAGTCGCCGAAGAGGTGGTGCTGGTAGCTGCCGTGCAGGATGCGGGAGCCGAAGCTCCAGCGGTGGTTGTGCGGGCGGTCGAAGTCGCTGCCGGTGAAGACGTGCAGCCGGATCCGCACATCACTGGCCTTGTCGTTGACCAGGACGACACGGTCCAGCTCCTGCAGCCGCTCGCACTGGTTGAGCAGCTCGGGAGTGGCCAGTACGTGGTCGAAGGCGTCGTTGAGCCAGGTGGGGTGGGACACCAGTTCTTCGAGGAGTTCCTCCATCGGCTGGTGCAGGGCGGGCATGTCGGACCAGTCCAACGCGGCCAGCCGGGCCGGTTCGATCAGGGGCTGCGATGCGGTGGTCGTCATGTGACGGGAGTCTCCTGTTGGTGCGTGGCCAGCCACTTGCGGGCCTTCTCGTGGTGTTTGGGCAGCATTTCGGGGGCGTCGAGAAAGCGGGGCATCAGGTGCGGCTCGGTGGTCAGCGCCCTGAGCATGTATCCGATGGTCACCCCGTGGCCGGGTCGTTTGATGATCTCGACAGGATCGCCGGCCCCGACGGTGCCCTCCTTCAGCACGCGCAGATACGCGCCCGGGGCGCCGTGCGCGATGAAGCGCTTGACCAGGTCCGGGACGTCCCAGAAGCCGGCAAAGACGCGACAGGGCTTGCGGGCCCGGATGACCTCGAACACCGCGCCACCGATGGCCCACTGCTCCCCTACCTCGGCTCCGGTGATGTCCAGACCGACGGTCGAGAAGTTCTCGCCGAAGTTGCCCGGGGGGCACGCGCGACCGAGTTCCTCCTCCCAGAAGACGGCGTCCTCACGGGCGAAGGCGTACACCGCTTTGTCGGGCCCGCCGTGGACGCGCTTGTCGGCGATCAGGTCGCCTTCGAGCCCCCAACTGCGGGCCATGACCCGGTGGTCGACGGGCCTCTTGTCGATCCCGCTGCGGCCGACGCTGGTCCAGTGGCCCCGTCGTTCGACACCGAGGTTGAGCGTGGCGAGTACGGCGGTCACGAGCGGACCTCGTCAAGTCGTCGCGGCGCCCAGGCGTCGGTGACGTTGGGGACGGCGGGAGTCACGCCGTCCACGTTCATCTCGGTCAGCAGGTGGGTGACGATGGTGAGCAGGTCCCAGCGATGGGGGCTGTCCAGCGGGGTGCGCCGGGTCAGGCCGAGCATCTCCTCCAGCCCGGCACGCCGCTTCCCCGCTTCCCCGAGGGAACCGGTGGCCGCGGCGAGTCGGCACCAGCTGGCTTCCAGGTCGAAGTCGTGCTCCGGGTGCCGGTCCTCCAGCTCCTGGAAGACGTTCAGGACCTCGAGGCGGGCGTCGCGGTTCTCGAGGATGCGGCGGCGGATCAGTTCGCGCCGGGGCTCGTCGCAGATGACGGCGAGTTCACGCAACACGTCCGCGGGCTCGTCCGAGATGTGCGTGAAGTTGAACAGCCCATTGACCACGCCCAGTTGGTGGCGCAGGTGCTCGGGTTTGCGCAGGCTCGGGTCGGCCGGGCCCTTGAGGGCGTTGAGCCGTACGGCGGCGGGGATCGCCCCCGGCTGCCAGTGCTCGTCCCTGAGGACCAGCGCCACTGTTTCGGTGCTGGGCAGGATGACGTCCATGGCTTCGATGCGCCGGCGGCTGGCGATGTTGAACTGGTAGCGCCAGACCTCACGGATCGTCAGGCGATCGTGCCGGAACCGCACCACGTCGACGGGGTGGAAACCCGCCTCCCGCAGGATGCGCAGGGCGGGCCGCAGCCTACGCCCAGCGGCGGCCTCCGGCTTGAGCATGCACAGGGCGATGCCGAGCGTCTGCTCGATGATGTCCCCGAAGGTCCAGATCGCCTCGCGGAAGTACTGGTCGACCGCGTAGAGATCGGCCTTGCGTTCCGACCAGGTGACGGTGTCCAGGACGTCGGCGGGTACCTCGGTCAGCTGCGGCACGGGCGGGCTGTCCGGATGCAGGTGTCTCATCTGTCGTGTCCTTCCTGCCAGAACGCGGGGGCGTGCGGGGTGGCCTGGGAGAAGACGTCGGCCAGGAACTCCGCCTCGGCGAGGCGGAGCGGTGTGTTGGGCGCGGCGTGCTCGGCCAGTGGCCAGGTCACGAGCCGCTTGGGCGCCGGGTAGCGGGCGTGCACGGCGTATCCGGTGTCCGGCAGGCAACGCTGGTCCCGGCCCGCCACGGAGAACAGCGCGGGGCAGCGCCCGTACGCGGCCAGCTCGGCGACGTCGAAGAGGCCGAGGGTGCGGGACGCGCGCGGCGCGAGGTCCGGGTAGGACTCGGCGAAGCGCAGCAGCTCCCGGTAGGGCTGCCGGTCGGGGACCTGGGTCAGGTCCGGGAGCGCGGCGAGGAAGGGCGACTCGACGAGCGCGGCAGCGACCTGCGGGCTGAGGACGGCGGCGGCCAGGGCCAGCTGTCCGCCCTGGCTGCGGCCGGTGGTGGCGATGCGGTCGGCGTCCACGGCGGGATGCCCGGCCGCGACGGCGACGGCGCGCACCGCGTCGACGTACACGTCCCGGTAGTAGTACGTGGCCGGGTCGAGGATGCCGCGCTTGAGGCGGCCGAGCAGGTGGCTGACGGGACGCCACGTTGCGGCGGCTGGAGCTCGGGATGCCCGCGGGCGGACGACCGCGATGTCACCCGGCTCTTCCTCGCGTCCCCGCAAGTGACCTCGCCGCAAAGCAGTCAGCCCGACCAAGCCGCCTCCGCCTCCGTAAACGGCCTGCCCTGGTCGGCTCAACCCTCAGGTATGTGCGGGCAGGTCTCGCGCTGCTGATAGCTCCCCGGCACGCCCGTGCCGACAGCCGTCCAGAACGTCCAGAAGGCCCGGGAGTCCCGGAAATGGCCGCCCAGGGTGTGCCAGGAGTTGATGGCGAAGGCATCGCGGTGGGACACGGTGTCCTTGCGGGACTGGTGGGTGGTTCGGCCGTGATCGGTGCGACTAGGTGTCGAGGAACTCGGGGATGAAGATGTTGCGGCTGGTCAGCAGGTGCTTGGAGAGGCCCTGCTCGTGGTGGTAGCGCAGGAAGGTGTCGACCGCCTTGCGGTTCGCGCGCAGGCCGTAGGGCCACCAGTCCTCGCCGAGCAGGCTGCGGTTGTGTTCGAACAGGCTGCTGAACCAGGGGGTCACCAGGCTCATGTGCTGCTTCGCGACGTCCTCGATGTATTTGCGTTCGGCCAGTTCCTTGGCCTTGACGAAGGCGCGGTAGACCGAGCGCAGATCCTCGGAACGGTGTACCAGGTCCTTGCGGACCGCGACGATGTGCATCGGGGGGAAGATCCCGGTGCGCCGGTAGTAGTCGCGCTCGACGTTCTCATAGTCGGGGAAGAGCCTGACGATCTTCGTCGATCCCCGCAACATGGCGTGGGGCACGTCGACCGAGATGAGCGCGTCGATCTCTCCGGACTCGAGCATGGCGCCCAGGGTCTGGCCGTGGTCGGCGTGCCGCACGTGCACGCCGTCCGGCACTGGCTGCGGGAGCCAGTCGAATGCGGGGATGGGATGGTTGGTGCCGCCGATGACCCAGCGGCACTGGTCGACGGTCACGCCGTACTCGTCCGAGAGGATGCCCTTGGGCCAGATCCCGGCGTCGTGTCCGAAGAGCGCGAACTCGCCGAGTGTCTTGCCGGCGAGGTCCTGGGGCTTCTCGATCCCTGCCTCGGTGTTGACGAAGATGGCGGAGTGCCGGAAGTTGCGGTTCGGGAAGATCGGCAGGGCCAGGAATGGGGCGTCGTCCAGGTCGAAGGTGCGCAGGAAGTAGGTCAGGCCGAGTTCGGCTATGTCGTAGCAGTCTTCGAGCATGTGCCGGAAGAGGTCCGAGACCAGGGGCTCCGTCTCAAGGGTGGCGTCCACCCCGTCGATCTTCACGCGGCCGTCGAAGAGCGCCTCGGTGTGCTCGTACCGGTAGGTGCCGATGGTCAGCTCGTTGCTCATCAAGATCTCCGCTTCCGTGAATGTTCTTTCATTTTTAACGATGGGTCCGATATGGTTCCCTGTCAAGAAGAACGATCATTCACTTTGAGGGAGGCCAGTCATGCCGCGCATCACGCCCGAGCGTCGGGAAGCCAAGCGTGCGGAGATCGTGGCGGCAGCGCGCCGGTGTTTCGCGCGGGGCGGCTTCCACCAGACCTCGATGCCGGACATCGCCGCCGCAGCCGGTGTTTCTGCGGGTGCCCCCTACCGCTACTTCGCGAGCAAGGAGGAGATCATCCTGGCCATCGCCGCGGACGCCTTCCGGCTCGTCTTCGAGCCGATGGAGCGGGTGGCTGTGGCCGCTGACGCCCCTTCCCTGGGCGACCTGGTCACCGCTTCCCTGCAGGCACTGAGTGCCGGGACCGTAACGGACGCCGCAGGGCAGGTGGTGCCGGTCGAGGAACTGCTGCAGTGCGTCGTGCAGACCTGGTCGGAACTACTGCGCAACGACGGGCTGCACGCCCGCGCCTTGGAGGGGTTCGAAAGGGTCCGTCGCAGCATCGCCGAAGCCCTGCGCCGCGGACAAGCGGCGGGCGCTGTCCAAACCGTGGAGCCGGAGAGCGGCGCACGGGTATTGATCGGTCTGCTGCACGGATTCCTGCTCCAGCGTGTCGCCTTCGGCTTGACCGACACGGCGGGATTCAACGACGCCGTCCGGGGGTTGCTCGACGGAGCCGAGCGCCCAGACATCGCTGCGCGGTGAGCGTTCCCCAGCTCAAGCTGCAAATCCGCTGCACATACGGATGCGGCACCCCCGATGCGGGCGAGACAATTGCCGCTTACCTGTCCGATTCCAGGGCCCGCACTGCCTGGCGCGAGGCCCGTAATGCGCACCGCCGGCCCGCACCGCCGGCCCCGGTCCCGGCTCTGGAACTGCCGTCCCCGGGGCAGGGCGTACGGCACTGCGACCACTGCGGGCTCGACCACCACCAGGCCCAACGAGTTCCTGGAGCTGGACTGGATGCAGGCCAGTCTGGGACTGGTATGCGGCCTATGTTGCTACGACGCCATGAGCGACGCCCTCGGCCGCCGCGCCCAGCGGCATCACCGCGCCTGGACCGACCAATGACCCCCCCCTGCCGCCCTCACGGGCTCCTCCGGCCGCTCGGGGCAGCCGGGGTTGGCGCCGCTGTTCCTCGTGAGTCCCCGCTGCGTCCCTTCCGAACGGGCACGCAGCGGGCACGTTGGCCGGCGGGGCGACCGCTGCTCAGCGGCCCATGTCCCCGGTTTCGGCGTCATAGCGCTCCTCGAAGCGAGCCATCTCCGCTGCGGGGGCGGCTGAGCCAAGTTCGTGCACGCTCCCATCCCGGCGATCGATGAGGACGGGGCCTTGGCCGATCAGAAGGTGTTCGAAATCACCTGTCTCCACCCATTGCGATGACTGGTAGGCGAAGGACCATCCGAAACGATGCTCGGTGAAGTCGGTGATCACCAACTCGTAGTCGCCGTGGCGCGGACGGGCGTTGGCCTCGGCGATGAACTGGTCGGCGATCTCCTTGGCCTGCTCCGCTGTAATCATCGCCGCAGGATACTGGCTGTGCTCGTCCGCTGAACACCGGCTTTAGGGGCGAGGTTGGTCCATCACGCCCGGCGTTGGCGATGCACCCCTGTCGCCTGGGCGCAGCCGTATGCCCCTTGGCAAATCCCGCGAGCGGAGCGCTCCTGTTCCCCAACGACACCTGAAGGCGCGCATCCATGCGCAAGGTGATCGCGAAGCCTGGCGTCTGCCGCAGTCGGCGAGGCCGTGGGCCCGGCACCTGGAGCCGGTCGACGTCGATGGCCACGCACGCCTGCACCTGCGATGCTCAAGCCCTGCCTGGCGCACGCAGCGCACCTGCTGACCTCCGGAGCCTTGCGCGCTGTACCGGACGGTGCGTGCGTCGCGGGTGGTCTTGCCGTGGCCTTACCCAGGGAGGGCGGGCTGGTGCGTGCGCGTCTGGCGGTGTGGGGCGGGAACGTGGCCGCGGTGCACCGGGAACTGGCTGCCGAGGCCGCTGCGGCCGGCGAGCCGGACTCGGTGCCTTCTCTTCGTACGCTGCAGCGTGCTGTCCGGCAAGATCTCTCGGCGGGGGAGCGGGCCGGGCTCCGCTGTGGTGGGGTTGGCCGGCGTCGTCATGACGTGTATGGCAAGCGTCCGCCGATGTTTCGCAACGCGTGCTGGGAGGGTGATCACAAGCGGGTCCCGGTTCGGGTGGAGTTGGACGGGGCGGGCGTGTGTCCGTGGGTGACGTGGTTCGTGGATGTGGCGACGAAGGTCATCGTGGGGGTGGCGGTCACGCCGCATCAGCCTGGTCGGGACGCGGTCCTGGCGGCGCTGCGTGCGGGGATCAGCCGGACTGGTCCCTATGGTCCTTTCGGTGGTCTGCCGGGCCGGGTGCGGGTGGACCGGGGTAAGGAGTTCTTGTGCCGGGCGGTGACGCGGGCGTTGGGAGCTTTCGCGGTGCCGGTGGAGGACCTGCCTGCGTATACGTCGTACCGCAAGGGCACCGTCGAGGCCCTGAACGGTGCGCTGGAGGAGATGCTGCTGGTCTCCTTGCCGGGATATATGCGCCGGGCCCGGCCGGCCGGGGCGCATCCGAGCGATCCGGTCGACGCTCTGATGCCGTTCGCAGACTTCGTGAAGGTGCTGTTGGACTGGGTGGCCTGGTGGAACGCCGAGCACCGTCCGGCAGGCTTTGAGAAGGGCAGCACGCCCCGGCAGGCGTGGGAAGCAGACCCGGCCTCGGTGGAGGACGTGCCGGAGGAACAACTGGTGTTCTTCGCGCTGGAGGACGACGGCTGGGTCCGGAAGATCACTACGAACGGGGTGACCTGGCGGCGCCGCGCCTACATCGCGCCGTGGATGGTCGGTCACGTCGGTGCCCGCGTACGGCTGCGGTACCTGCCGCACTACGACGGCGAGATCGAGGTGTTCGACGCGACCGACCCGGCCCGGCACCTGGGCAAGGCCTACCTCGCCCAAGCAGCGACGCTTGAGCAGCGCCGGGCGCTCAGTTCGGTCAGGGAGAAGAAGGCCCGTGCGCTGAAGGCCGACTTGAAGGCAGCTAAGACGTCATCTCATTTGGCTGCATGGGTAGGCTGTCGGCCGTGGTGGGGATCGTTGAGCGGCTGGTGCCGGACGAGTTGTGGGAGTTGTTCCAGCGAGTGGTGCCGAAGGCGCCGGTGCGGCCTCAGGGTGGTGGCCGTCGCCGGCATGGTGACCGGGAGGTGCTGGCCGCGATCGTGTTCGTGGCCACGTCTGGCTGCACGTGGCAGCAGTTGCCGTCGGCGTCGTTCGGGCCGTCGGGTGCCACGGCCCATCGACGCTTCACCGAGTGGACGAAGGTCAGGGTGTGGGCCAAGCTCCATCGCCTGGTCCTGGATGAAATCGGCTCCCGTGGCGAACTCGACTGGTCCCGCTGTGCGATCGACTCGGTGAACGTGCGGGCGCTGAAAAGGGGGAGCTGACGGGCCCGAATCCTGTCGACCGGGGCAAGTATGGCTCGAAGATCCACTTGGTCACCGAGCGGGCGGGTCTGCCCCTGTCCGTCGGGATCTCGGGGGCGAACCTCCACGACAGTCAGGCTCTGATCCCGCTGGTGAAGGGCATACCGCCGATCCGCTCCCGCCGCGGCCGACGACGGCGCAAGCCGGGCAAGCTTCACGCCGACAAGGGATACGACTACGACCACCTGCGGCGATGGTTACGGCAGCGCGGGATCACCCACCGCATCGCCCGCAAGGGAATCGAGTCCTCGCAGCGGCTGGGCCGCCACCGGTGGACCATCGAATGCACCATGTCCTGGCTCGCCGGCTGCCGCCGCCTCCACCGCCGCTACGAGCGCAAAGCCGAGCACTTCCTGGCCTTCACCAGCATCGCCTGCACCCTCATCTGCTACCGCAGACTCACCAAATGAGATGACGTCTTAGTTGACACACCCGGTTGTCGAGAGAACGGTCTCCTGGCTCGCCGAGGCGGTCGTCCCGTGCTCCGGGCCCCGTAGGCCGGAACGCCGGGGCGGGATTCTCACCACGATGTCGTGCAGTGCGTGGCCGCGGTGCTCCAGGAGTACTTGAAGCAGGCTCGCGCCAGATAGCCAGGTCCGTCGTAGTAGTGGTCGGTGACGGCCGACGTGGTGTATCCGGGGTCGGTCAGAGTGTGCGTGCCCGAGACCTCGTACCAGCTCTTGCCGCCGTCCGTGGAGCGCTCCAGCCACGCGTAGCAGGTGTAGCCGGCGGTGAAGTTGTAGAAGGTCCCGTAGGCGTAGGCCGGAGCCGACTTCGTCAGACTGGTGACGTCGAGGCCGGCGGTGCAGCCTCCGGTCGCGGTTTGCTGCGTGACGAAACCGACCTCGGAGTCGGCCCATGCCGAGTTGCCGAAGCCGAGCGCAAGTGCCGCGGCCGCGGCAGCGGTGGCACCATAACGGAAGAGTCCGCGCATCCTGATCCCCCTGTTGGGTAGTCACTTCGGTCCGACCGAGGTTGTGGGGCCGCTATGGCCCCTGTGATCAGGGTTGCAAGGCCCGGGGGCGATGTCGTTGGCCGTACGTCACCTGTCTTTTGACGTTGGGTTCCCCCCTGATTCCGGCTGTGCCGCCCGCGGCGTTCCGCTGCCTGCCTTCCGAAGAGAATGAACAACCTTTGCTGCGGCATGAAATCGGCCTGATTGATGCCCTGCCATTCTTGGTCCGACGTCGGGGGATCGTCATCGGGGGATGCACGTGATCGTGACCATGCGCAGTGAGGACGTACCGGCTCAGGACCGCTTCGAGTGGTGGTGCGAGCTGGCGGGCAGAGATACGGCTCCGTCGGTGTTCAGCAGCCCGAGCGCCGGGGATTTCCAGGCTGTGGTGACGCTGGCGGAGCTGGGCCCGGTCCGGCTGACCGTCCATGCCTACCCCGAGCTGCGGGCCCATCGCACCCCGGCCCTGGTGCGCCGGTCCGACCCCGAGCGGTACGGGCTCAGCCTGGTCAGGGGGAACGACTTGTGGTTCACCCAGCGCGACCGCGACTGCCGCCCACGCCCGGGCGACCTGTTGCTGCACGACACTTCCCGGCCCTACGACTCCCGGGCACTGCCCGGCACCGGCCCAGGGGGGATGGTGATGCTGCACTGGCCCAAGTCGACGCTGCCGCTGCGCTCGCAGCGGCTGGACGACCTGGTCGCGCAGCGGATGCCCGCCGCCACCGGGATGAACGCGATCCTCGCCCGCTACCTCGCCAGCGTCGCCTCTGCCGTGGAACAGGGGGAGGTGAGCGACCGTGAGGCGGAGCGGCTGGGCGCGGTGGCCCTCGACCTCATCGCCGCCGCCCTGGCCGAACAGGCCGACGCCCAGGACCGGCTGGCCCCCGAGACGCGTCGGCAGGCGCTGCTCGCCCGGATCGAGGCGTTCGTCGAACTCAACCTGCGCGACCCGGATCTGACCCCCGTGGCGATCGCCGACCATCACCACATCTCCGTGGGATACCTGCACCGCCTCTTCCAACCCCGCGAGCTGACCGTGGCCGCGTGGATCCGCCATCGGCGACTGGCACGCTGCCGCGCGGACCTCGCGGATCCGCGACTGCGGCTGCGCCCCGTCCACGCCGTGGGCGCCCGATGGGGCTTCCGCCACCCCGCCGCCTTCAGCCGGGCCTTCCGCGAGGCCCACGGCATGCCTCCCGGTGACTACCGCCGCCAGGCTCTGGCGGAGGTGGTCGCCACGGAGGCTCCCCAGCCGACCAAGGTCGGCAAGGGCTCCTCAGCCGCGGGTTGTGAAGCTGATGTGGTCGGGTAGGTCGTGAGGGAAGGTACCGGGCACGGTGAAGAAGCGGCCGTCGTGGCCGAATAGGTCCTGGACGGTGCGACGGGAGTGGCGGGATGGGTAGGGGGGTGCCTCTCAGGCGCGGCAGGTTCTCAGCGTGATCATTAGCCTCGCTGCTGTTTCAGCCGAGCTACGCCAGCCCTGACCAGCAGAAATCTACGGATCACGTTCGGTTGAGATACGGCTTCTTAAGCCCGGCGCGGCCGCATCGACCGGTCGAGGAGGCCGCTCAGGTACGTGTTTCTCCGCTGCTGTCCGCCGCCGTTGATGGCGGCCATGGATGTCAGCTGGTGAAGAGACGTGGGTAAGGGCGTGGCCTCAGGCCACCCCTTCATGAGCGGGGGCGACGCCGTCGACATCACTGCCGAAACAGCCCATCGGGGCTGGCGATGACGTGTCTAGCCGCCCGCGCGAAGTCATCCCGTGTTCGTTCAACATCGTCGATTGCAGCCTCCAAGCACGCGTCGTAATCGTCTTGCGAGACCTCGCCGCGCAGCACTGCCTGCAGGAAGTGCCGCAAGTCTCGGGCAGCTCCCCAGACATTGACGGCTTCTCCTACCACAGCCGAAGGCCCGACCAGATCGACACGCGCCTGAACCTTGTGCAGCGCATGCACGCCCGAATCAAGTTCGTCGAGCACTCTGCGCAGGACGGGTTCATCCGGAGGATGTATCACCCCCGGCGCGGGTGAATCATCTCTGTGAGCAATCGTGTGGAGTACCAGGTCAAGGGACGCCATCCGGTACTGGATCTGGCGGAGACCATGCCGGAGCGTGTTGATGAGGTGGTCGGGGTCGGTGAAGGCGGTGTTGACCTGGCTGCTGCGCCGCAGCAGGGACCAGATGCCCTCGACGGGGTTGAGGTCTGGTGCGTAGGCCGGGAGGAAGTAGCAGGTGATCCAGTCGTGGGTGTCGATGAACTCCCGCAGCCGGCGGTCCTTGTGGACGTTGAGGTTGTCCCACACGAGCACGATGGGTGCACCGAGCTGCTGGTGCGCGGCGATGAGCAGGTCGCGGTAGTCGGTCCAGGAGAACTGTGTCTGCCGCCTCGTTTGTGATCGACGTGCGCTTGGGCCGATAGATCAGTCGTGCGCGTTCACCTTGCTTGTAGCAGGCCAGAGCGGCGACGGAGAAGCGGCGCTGGGAGCGTCCCCTCACCCGGATGACGGGTGTGCGTCCGCGCCGGGCCCAGGTCCGTGCGGTGGGCGGCGTCATCGAGAAGCCGGCCTCGTCTTCGAAGCACAGCCCGGCGTCGAGCGCCGCCACGGACCTTCCACCTGCGGCCAGGTTTCCTTCCCCCAGCCCGCCACGGCCTCCTCGTCGCGCTCGATGGCTCGGCGGGCTGGGACCTGGTGGCTGAAGCCGTGCCGGTGCAGCATCCGCGCGATCGCCGACAGCGTCATGCTCTTGTGGAACCGGCGCCCGATCAGCGTCTTGATCCGCGCCAGCGTCCACGTCTGGTCCGGCCAGCCATGCGCGACCGGCCCCTTGGCGAGCTCCTGCTCGAGCACGGTGAACAGGGCCGCACTCAGCTTGGGCCGTGACACGGGCCCGGCAGACCTCAGCCCCTCGGTGCCAGCGTCGTGCCAGGCCCGGCGCCAGCGCTGCACCGAGCGCACACTCACCCGTAAGTCCTTGGCGACCTCGGCGTTGGAGGCACCCGCAGCGAATCGCTCCGCGGCCTCCAGCCGGATCCGCTCGCGAAACGCCTGCCGTTCAGGCGTCAGCCCACCACCCTGCGGATATCTCACACAACCGGCATACCGCGACGATCACACATCGTCAGCCCTCAACGACATCACGCCGCAAAGGTCAGTAGAAGCTCTCCACGCAACGAGGGGATTGACAGTTCCTCGTCCGCGATCGGGATGACCCCGTCACGGCGCAGCTCGTACCCCTCGCCGATCCCGGACTGGTCGACCTCGCGGTCCACCAGCCCAGCGCGAGCACCCTTGGCCCGGTAGGGGATGGCACAGCTTCTGCGAGATGATGTCTCTGCGCACATGGCAGCTGTAGTCGCGTGGAGAGGTGCCGCAATGGCGGGGGAGTTGTGGGCCTCGATATTTTCGTTGACTGGCGTGGTGCTCGGCGGTGGCCTGACGGCGTTTACTCAGCGGGCTGCTCAGCAGGCTGCAGAAGGAACCGAACAGCGCCGAGAGGCAAGGGCGACCGCCGAAGCGCGCCGGGCAGAGCAGCTGCAGGCTATCAAGGAGTTCATCGCCTGTGCACAGGAGGCGGAGCGAGCTGCCTACTCACGTCCTGATCCATGGGGGGACGATGAAGAGGGCTGGATGAGCAGGACGCAGGCCATGATGACCAAGCTGTGGACCGCCGAACGCACCTTGGTGCTGCTGTGCGATGCCGTGCTGCATGCTCCCGTCCACGCCTTCGGCCGGGCGCTGAATGCAGCCGTCTGGCGGGACATCGGTGACACAGAGGTCAACGAGCACCTTGAAGAGCACAAGGCGGCCTTCATGGCGGCAGCTCGCTCGAGCTTGGGCTCCTGAGCCTGACCAATCCTCAGCCGACAACGGCCTGAGCAACAGTCTTCTCCGTTGGCGGGGGACGGTCTTGGTCTGGCCGAGGTGCTGCGTTCCTCAAGGGATGTACACATAGCGGCGGCGTAAGCGCCTGGTGGGTGGTGCGCTGCCCCAGACCCAGGGTCGGGCACGGGAGTTGAGCTGGGCTGTGGTCACTTCGGTGGCGTGGGTGATGTGGCTGGGGTCTCCGAAGGAGCGGCCGGCCAGGGCGGTCTTGCGGAAGATGCGCCACCAGCCCTCTTGGAGGTTGAGCCAGCAGGCGTCGACCGGGATGAACACATGTCTGATGCGGGGATGGTCCTCGAGCCAGGTCCGGGTGGACACGCAGTTATGCGAGGACAGATTGTCGGTAATCACATCGATGTCCCCGGCGGGGTTGGCGTCCTCGACCAGTTGCAGGAACTGCTA
>NZ_JCAJZW010000043.1:0-71749 GCF_059510455.1 Streptomyces sp. NTD91 | reverse complement strand
TCCTACGGGGCCGTCTCCGTCCAGGTGACCGGGAGTTCGTGGACGCCGTAGATGTTCATGTTGGTCCTCAGCCTCACCTCACCGGCGGGGACGGCGAGTTCGAGGGTCGGCAAGCGCCGCAGCAGGCCGGCGAAACCGGCGCGCATCTCGATGCGGGCCAGCTGGTGACCGAGGCACTGGTGGACGCCGTGACCGAAGGCCAGCTGGCCGCGTGCGTTGCGGTGGATGTCCAGGGTGTCGGGGTTGTCGAAGCGCCGGGGGTCGCGGTTGGCGGCCAGCAGGGAGACCACGACGGTCGATCCCTTGCCGATCGTCTCGCCGCCCAGCTCGATGTCCTCCGTGGCGTAGCGGTAGAAGATGTCGGCGACGGACAGGTAACGCATGAGTTCCTCGACCGCGCCGGGCACCAGCTCGGGGTCGGCGCGCAGTTCGGCCGCCTGCTCGGGGTGCTCCAGGAGCGCGAACGTGCCCAGCCCCAGCATGTTGGCGGTGGTCTCGTGGCCTGCGAGCAGCAACAGGAAGGCGATGCCGGTCAGTTCGTCGATGGTGACGTCGTCCCGGCGCGCCAGGTCGGACAGGATGTCGTCGCCGGGGGCGGCGCGTTTGCGGGTGACCAGTTCGCGGAGGTAGGTGGTCAGGCCGGTGTAGGCGGCCATCTTCTCCTCGAGCGCCACGTCCTTCTCCATGAACGTGGCCGTGTTGGCCTGGAAGCTGTCGCGGTCGGCGTAGGGGACGCCGATCAGTTCGCAGATCACCAGCAGGGGCACCGGCAGCGCGAACTCCTTGACCAGGTCGACCGGCGGGGCGAGGCTCGCCATGTGCTCCAGTTGCCGCTCGGCGATGTCGGTGATGTGCGCTTCGAGCTGCTTCATGCGTTTGACGGTGAAGGCGCCGGTGAGCATGCGCCGCAGCCGGGTGTGGTCCGGCGGGTCCATGCTGATGAACAGGCCCGGCTCCGGCGGGGACGGTTCGGTGGCGGTGGGCATGCCGGGGATCTCGTACGGTACGTGGAGGACGCCGATGTCCTGGCGGGAGCTGAACCGGGTGTCGGCCAGCAGCGTGCGGACCTCGTCGTAGCCGGTGACCAGCCAGCCCTCGTGACCGTCGGGGAAGACCATGGGGCTGACGGGGCGGGCCTCGCGCAGCCGGGTGATGGCGCGGGGCGGGTCGAAGGGGCCCGCGTCACGCTCCATGGGGAGACCGTGGGGGACGAGAGGCGTGTGGCTCATCGGTTTTCCTTTCGTGGGTGACGCTGGGCTCGCCCTTGCGGGTCCGGACGGAGGCTCAGCCGGCGACGGCGGTGCCGTGGGCGGTGCCGGCCTCTTCCGGCGCCTGCCCCCCGAGCAGCTCCATGGCTGCCGCCAGATCGCGCAGGACACGGTCGGCGAGTTCGGCCGCGGAGGTGCCGTCCGGGCACCCGGCGGTCGACAGGGGGAGCATGGCCTGGTCGCTCAACGTGACGGACATGGTGGGGCTCCTTTACGTCGCACGCCGCATCCGGCGCCGGTTCCGCTTCCGTGGCTCCATCATGGCACACATGTTGACGTCATTATGAGCCAATCTGAGCCACGTATGGGCCACAGTACGGCCGCGAATCCGGCGCGACCGAAAAGCCGCAGCATGGCGGGGACTTGGGACGGGAGGCGAAAGCAAGGAGCGCGGACCACGAGCAGCCGGCCTGCGCCTTGCTGCCTCTGCTGCGGGCTCCGAGATCCCTGATCGACGAGTATGGCACCTAAACGACTCCACTGATGCGCCACGCATGTGCCATGATGACGTCACACCTCGTTCGGAGCAGGTCATCAAGGGGGCGGATCATGGAGACAGCACGCAGCCGGCAGCAGGCAGCACCGGGTGCCGTCGCCGCCTTCGCCCGCTTCGTGCTCTGCGGCGGCGGGGTGGGGCTCGCCTCCGGCTTCGCCGTCGCGGCCCTCGCCTCCCGGATTCCCTGGGCGCTGGCCAACGCCGTGGTCACCGTGGCGTCCACGCTCCTGGCCACCGAGCTGCACGCCCGCTTCACCTTCGGCGCGGGCGGGCGCGCGACCTGGCGCCAGCATGTGCAGTCGGCCGGGTCCGCGTCGGCCGCCTACGCGGCGACCTGCGGGGCGATGGTCTTCCTGCAGCTGCTGGTGCCGGCTCCGGGCGCGGTACTCGAACAGGTCGTCTACCTGTCCGCCTCCGCGCTCGCCGGCATCGCGCGGTTCGCGGTGCTGCGCCTCGTCGTCTTCGCGCGGAGCCGCTCGCAGGCCGCGGCCGACGTCCGCGCCACCCGCCCCGCCGCCGTGGCCCGCGCCTCGGCCCCGGCCGACCCCGCGCCGCTCTGCCACGCCGCCTGACGACGACGAGGCAAGCGTGCGCGGCACGTTCGAACATCCCTCGACGTCACATTCTTCGACGCCGCTCGGCCACCCTGCGGCCTGGGACACCGGCCGCCCCCGGCCGCGGGTGGCGACGCATGGCCAGGCCCACGCAGCGTGCGGCTCACCGGGCAAGTCGCGTTCGAGCTGCCCCGTCGGCTCTCGGACGGGGGACGCACACCGCCGGCCTGACTCGGATTCTCCGCGCGTGGCACGCTGCGGCCCGACAGGGCCTCCACGCGGCGGCATCCGCTGTCCGACGCGGAACTGGGCCGCGGGCTGGTGGCGATGGGCGGCACCTCGCCCTCGGTCCTGGACCACGACGAGCCGTGGGAGCTGTTCGCGCCCACCGCAGGTTGCCACGAGGAGCATGTTCTCCTCGCCGGTGGTCAGCCCGTCCACCGCGGAGAAGGCGAGGACGGAGCCGGCCGGGATGTGCAGGTCGACGCCGAGGAGGGCCTTGGCGCCGTAGGACTCGCGCAGACCGGTGCCCGGGGCGTGAAGTGCGTACGGCGGCGGGGCGGGGTCAGGACCTGGCGCGACGGATGTCGATGTTGCCGTGGCGGGTGCGGGCGCGGACCTCGACGGTGTCCTCGGTCTTCTCCGGGGTGTCGGAGGCGGTGAGGGTGTTGCGTACCTGCCCGGAGCCCGAGCTGACGTCGAGCCAGGCGGCCGTGCCCTGCCGGACGCCGACCTCGATG
This sequence comes from Streptomyces sp. NTD91, assembly GCF_059510455.1. Classification (NCBI taxonomy): domain Bacteria; kingdom Bacillati; phylum Actinomycetota; class Actinomycetes; order Kitasatosporales; family Streptomycetaceae; genus Streptomyces; species Streptomyces sp. NTD91. The sequence goes on along the minus strand of NZ_JCAJZW010000043.1, from coordinate 68,691 downwards.
GCGCCGTAGGCGGTCTCCAACTGGACGCTGCCACGGGCCACTTCGCCCACGCGCAGGGTGCCGTGCGCGGTGGTGGCGGTCACCGAGGCCTCGGCGCGCTCGATGCTGATGTCGCCGTTGGCGCCGCTGATGCGCAGCTCGTCCAGGGCGGCGCCGACGGTCGTGGTGCCGTGGGAGTTCTTCAGCACGGCGGGGCCCTCCACCAGGCCGACGCGCAGGCTGCCGGAGCTGGTGGTGATCTCGGCCGGGCCTTCGGCCCGGTCCACGGTGATCGAACCGTGCGACGCGGTCAGGTGCAGCGGGCCGGTCGCGTCCAGGCGCACATCGCCGGACGAGGTCTTCACGCGGACCTCGCCGAGCCGGCCCTCGCCGAGCACCTGGGTCCAGGCACCGGTCACGTCGACGCGCGAGCCCGCGGGCAGGTCGACGGCGACATCGACGACGCCGGTGCGGCCGAACAGGCTCGACTTGGGCGTCCTGACGGTCAGCACACCGCCCGCGCAGGAGACCTCGGTCTGCTCGGCCGCGCGCACGTCCAGGTTCTTCTTCGGGTCTCGCGGCCGTACCTCGACGACCGTGTCGGCCCGCTCGCCCGCGGTGAACTGGATGGAACCGGCATCCACACGCGCCGTCACCGAGATCGCTTCGGGAGTGTCGAAAGAAGGCATGGCTGTCCCGTCCTCATGGGTTCCGGACGTCCCCGCTGGTGGGACGTGATGACGTGGGGGCGAAGCGGCGCGGGCACCGGGCGGTTCCCAGTGCCCCGGCAGGCAACGTTCGCCCGTGACGGAGCGGCGTCCGGTGCGTGCTGTCGGCGTGCCGGCCGGAAGCCCTCGTACTGGACGTACTCGGGCTTTCGGTCGGTGCGGCGAGTGGGGGCACCTCCCACGCCCCCCAGGCAGTGGGAGAGCGTGCCGCACGTCGCGACGGGACGAACGTCGCCTGTCGGGGCACTAGCGCACCCAGCCCGTGAAGCTCTGTCCGACGGCCTGGGCCCTCTCCGGCGTACGCTGCCGGACCCCGCCCTCGACGGCGGCCGACACCGCGCGGACCAGCCACGCGTTGACCGACAGGCCCTCACGGCTAGCGGCCTCCTCGGCGCGCGCCTTGAGATGCGCGGGCAGGCGCAGGTTGACGCGGGCGGTGCCGCCCTCGTCGCCGTCGGCCGGGACCGGGGTCCTGAACGGCTCGACAGGCGCGGCCGGTTCGACGCCGGCGCCGCCGTCGGTGGGCGGTGGCGTCACCACGAAGTCGGGGTCCAGCCCACGCAGCCGTACGTCGACCGAGCCGGGCGCCAGTTCGCGGGTGATCTCGTCCATCGCGGCGGAGAGCACGTTGAGCAGCATCAGCCGGGTCGCCGACTCCAGGGGGGCGGTGAGCCGCTCGGCCAGCTCGCGGGCGTCTTCCCCGCCGGACTCGGCGGCCACCGCGAGTTCGCGGCGGAGAGTGTCGACATACGGCGTGAGGTCCATGACGTCATCATGGCGGCATCATGGCACCATGCGCAAGTCTCCATGGCACCCCGGGGAGCCTTCCTCTAGGGTCACCCGCTTTACCTGTCGAGATGTGGAGAGGACAGCCTGGGGCGCGGGCAGGGCATGTCGGTTCACCGACCGTGGAAGGCGCGGAGTGGCACAATGTGATGCCAGATGACGCCAAACGGTGCCACTCAGGGCGTCACTGGGGCTGGTTGCCGTGCTTGCGGGAGGGCTGCGCCACGTACTTGCTGCGCAGCACGGCGAGCGCGTCGATGAGCCGGACGCGCGTCTCCGCGGGGTCGATGACGTCGTCCACCAGGCCGCGTTCGGCGGCGTAGTAGGGGTGCATCAGCCGGTCCCGGTACTCCTTGATGTGCTGCTCGCGGGCCGCCTCCGGGTCGGCAGCGGACGCGATCTCGCGACGGAAGACCACGTTCGCGGCACCCTCCGCCCCCATCACCGCGATCTCGTTGCCGGGCCAGGCCAGCGACACGTCCGAGCCGATGGAGCGCGAGTCCATGACGATGTACGCGCCGCCGTAGGCCTTGCGCAGGATCAGCTGGATACGGGGCACCGTCGCGTTGCAGTACGCGTAGAGGAGTTTCGCCCCGTGCCGGATGATGCCGCCGTGCTCCTGGTCGACGCCGGGCAGGAATCCCGGCACGTCCACCAGCGTCACGAGCGGGATGCTGAAGGAGTCGCACATCTGCACGAAGCGCGCGGCCTTCTCACTGCCCTGGATGTCGAGGACCCCGGCGAGCGAGGCGGGCTGGTTGGCGACGATGCCGACGACATGGCCGTCCAGCCGGGCCAGGGCGCACACCACGTTGGGCGCCCATGTCTCCTGCACCTCGAAGAACTCGCCGGCGTCGACCAGCTCCTCGACGACCTCGCGCACGTCGTACGCGCGCTTCTCGTCGGACGGCACCAGGTCACGCAGAACCGGGGTCAGCCGGTCGGGCCGGTCGGCGGGAGGCTCCGACGGCGGCAGCTCACGGTTGTTGGCCGGCAGGTAGGACAGCAGGTAGCGGACGTCGGCGAGACAGCTCTCCTCGTCGTCGTAGGCGAAGTGGGCGACTCCGGAGAGACGCGTGTGGGCGTCCGCGCCGCCCAGCGCGTCCTGGCTGATCCGCTCCCCGGTGACGGCCTTGACCACGTCCGGCCCCGTGATGAACATCTGCGAGGTGCCGCGCACCATGAACACGAAGTCGGTCAACGCCGGGGAGTAGGCCGCCCCGCCCGCGCAGGGGCCCATCATGACGCTGATCTGGGGGATGACCCCCGAGTTGCGGACGTTGCGCTGGAAGATCCCGCCGTACCCGGCGAGCGCGGTCACCCCTTCCTGGATGCGCGCCCCGGCGCCGTCGCACAGGCCCACGATCGGGGCCCCGGCCGTGGCGGCCATGTCCATGATCTTGTGGATCTTCTCGGCGTGCGCCTCGCCGAGGGAACCTCCGAAGACGCGGAAGTCATGGGCGTACGCGAAGACGGTACGGCCGAACACCCGGCCCCAGCCGGTGACCACGCCGTCGGTGTAGGGTCGCCTGTCCTCCAGGCCGAAGCCGCTCGCCCGGTGTCTGCGCAGGCCCTCGACCTCGGTGAACCTGCCGTCGTCGAAGAGGAGTTGCAGCCGCTCCCGGGCCGTGAGCTTGCCCTTGGCGTGCTGCGCCGCGGTGGCCTTGTCGCTGGGCCCCCGGCGCATGGCGTCCCGTACGGCCTCGAGTTCGGCGACCGTGCCGCGCTGCGTCCCGACCGGCGTGTCGTCCAGGGCGGTCATGGGTCTCCCTTCGGGCCGTCGTGATGAACCGTCCGACGTGTGAACCGTTGGCCAGCTTCTGCCTCTTCGCTAGAAGCCGGTTGGAGCGCCGCATGACGGCGCCTCCCGCCGGGGCGGCTCTCCACCGCCCAGCGAGCATCCGTCGAGCGCGGGACGGGAAGGTCTCGGCACGTGAGCTCCGATGTGACGGGTCATGAGCCTGCTCGGAGCCCCCTCACCGCCCGCCGGTGCCCACACCATCCCCCGAGGGCACCGGCGGGCCTTCGGTGTGTCCGCCACCGGTACGGCCCGCGTGCCCGCCGGCCGTACCGCTCGACCCCGGCCACCCCGTAGGGCTGTCCCGCCGGCGGGACAAGGCAAGCCGGACAGCGGCGCGCCCCGCCCCGGCACCGAGTTGTCTTGAAGCGCCGGTCCACGTGCGTGAACGTGGACGGGATGCAAGGACGTGAGAGGCCCACCGCAACGAGGGGGAACGACGTGGGAGACACCCGCACGGACACGGACGTGGTGATCGCGGGCGCCGGGCCCACCGGCTTGATGCTCGCCTGCGAGCTGCGGCTCGCGGGCGTCGACGTGACGGTGGTCGACAAGCTCGCCGAGCGGTCGGGCGAGTCCCGCGCCGGCGGCATCCACTCCCGCACCCTGGAAGTCCTCGACCAGCGCGGCGTCCTCGACCGCTTCCTCGCCGAGGGCGAACTGCAGCCGGTCGGCCACTTCTCCGGCCTCTACCTCGACTTCGACGAGTCGGAGTCCAGGCATCCCTATCCCCTGATGATCCTGCAGTCCACCATCGAACGGCTGCTGGAGGAGTGGGCCGGCGAACTCGGCGTACGGGTGCGCCGCTCCTGCGAGGTCACCGGGATCAGCCAGGACCAGGGCGGCGTGTCCGTCCAGCTGCACACGGGATCCGACGAGGTGCTGCGCGCCCGCTATCTCGTGGGCTGCGACGGCGGCCGCAGCACCGTCCGCAAGCTGGCCGGCATCGGTTTCCCGGGCACCGACGCGACCATGACCGCCCTGATCGGCGACGTCGAGCTGCCTGATCTGCCGGAGGACTACGTCTGGGTGCGGCGCACCCCGGTCGGCGACTACTCGGCGATCGCGTTCGAGCCCGGCTGGTACCGGGTGATCATCTCCGAATACGACCGCGTCCCCGACCGCGACGAACCGCCGACTTTCGAGCAGCTCAGGGAATCACTGATCAGGGTCGCGGGCACCGACTTCGGCATGCACAGCCCCCGATGGGTCTCCCGGTTCAGCGACGCCGCACGCCAGGCCGACCGCTACCGGACCGGACGGATCCTGCTCGCCGGCGACGCGGCCCACATCCACTTCCCGGCCGGCGGGCAGGGGCTGAACATGGGCGTGCAGGACGCCGTCAACCTCGGCTGGAAACTCGCCTCCGTCGTGCACGGCCACGCGCCCGACAGCCTGCTGGACACCTACCACGCCGAACGCCATCCCGTCGCCGAACGCGTCCTGCACAACACCCGCGCCCAGTCGGCCCTCGTCCGCCCCGGCCCCCAGACCGACGCGCTGCGCGACGTCTTCGGCTCCCTCATGGTCTTCGACGACGTCAACCAGTACCTGCGGCACCTGCTCAACGCCCTCGACATCCGCTATCCCGCCGAAGGCGACCACCCGCTGACCGGCCGGCGCGTCCCCGACGCCGACCTCACCGCCTCCGGCGGCGCCCCCCGCGTCCATGAACTGCTGCATGCCGGCCGCCCGGTCCTGCTGGACCTGCACGGCAGCACCGAGGTGGCCGCGGCCGCCAAGGGCTGGGCCGACCGCGTCGACCTCGTCGAGGCACGGAGCGAGCACGAGTACTGGACCGTCCCCGCCATCGGCGCCGTCCCCGCCCCCGCCGCGCTCCTGATCCGCCCCGACGGCCACGTCGCCTGGGCGGTCGCCGACGGCACCCGTGACACCACCGCCCTGCGCACCGCCCTCACCACCTGGTTCGGGCCGGCCCTGCAGGGGTGACACCGCACGCACCGCACGGACGGCCGGTCCGGGCCACGAGCCGGACCGGCCGTCCGCCACCGACGAAGGGACACACCGACAGTGAACAGCACGTGGCTCCGACGCTTCACCACGACCGCGGCGGACGGGCCGCGGCTCGTGTGCTTCCCGCACGCGGGGGGCTCCGCGACGGCGTTCAAGGACCTGGCGCAGACGCTGCCCGCCCACGTCGACGTGATGGCCGTGCAGTATCCGGGCCGTCAGGACCGCTACCACGAACAGCCGTTCACCGCTCTGACCCCGCTCGTCGAAGCGGTGGCCGAGGAGTTGACCCGTGAACTGGCTGAGGAGCCCGGGCGGCCGTACGCCCTGTTCGGCCACAGCATGGGCGCGCTCATCGCCTTCGAGACGGCCCGGCTGCTCGCCTCGCGCGGCCAACTGCGCGAACCGAAGCGGCTGTTCCTCTCCGGTCGGGGCGGCCCGGACATCGACAGCCTCCCCTACCACCTCTACGACGACGCCGATGTGCTGAACGACGTGCGCAGGCTGGGCGGCACCGACCAGGCCATGCTCGACGACCCCGACCTCCTGGAGCTGGTGCTGCCGGCGCTGCGGGCCGACTACCGGGCCCTGGGTACATACCGCTGGCGCGGGGGTGAGCCGCTCACCACCGCGGTGACCGCGCTGACCGGGGACCAGGACCCGATGATGAAGGTCGAGGACGCCGACACCTGGCGCGCCCACACCACCGGCGACTTCACCGTGCAGGTCTTCCCCGGCGGCCACTTCTACCTCTACGACCAGCCCGACCGGATCGCCTCGACCGTCACGGAGGGGCTGCTCGCGGCGGCCGCCACTGCCTGACGGCCGTCACACGTGTCCCCGGGCCCCTCGCGTGTCCCCTACGCGTATGTGTAGAAACCGCGGCCGGACTTCTTGCCCAGCAGGCCTCCCTCGACCATGCGCAGCAGCAGCGGCGGAGGCGCGTACAGCGGCTCCTTGAACTCCTCGTACATGGCCTGCGCGATGGACACGGTCGTGTCCAGGCCGATGAGGTCGGCGAGCCGCAGCGGCCCCATCGGGTGCGAACAGCCCTGTTCCATGCCCTGGTCGACGACCTCGGCCGGCGCCAGGCCCGACTCGACCATACGGATGGCGGACAGCAGGTACGGGAACAGCAGCGCGTTGACGAGGAAGCCCGCGCGGTCCGGCGAGGCGATCGGCTTCTTGCCCAGGACGTCGCGGACGAAGACCAGCGCCCGCGCGCTCACCGCCTCGTCGGTCAGCACCGAGGAGACCAGCTCGACGAGCGGCAGCACCGGCACCGGGTTGAAGAAGTGCATGCCGAGCACCTGGCCCGGGCGCCGGGTCGCGGCGCAGAGCCGTACGACCGGAATCGAGGACGTGTTGGTCGCCAGGATGGCGTCCGGGTCCTCGACGATCTTGTCCAGGGTGGTGAACAGGTCCCGCTTGAGCTGCTCGTCCTCCTTGACCGCCTCGATCACCAGTTGGCGGTCCGCCAGGTCGGCGAGGTCACGGGTGAACGACACCCGGCCCAGCGCCGCGTCGCGCTCCTCGGCACTCAGCTTGCCCCTGGCCACGCCCCGGTCGAGGGAGGCGGCCAGCCGCCGCGGCGCCGTCACCAGCGAGGACTCGGAGAACACCGCGACCGTCACGTTCAGCCCGGCCTTCGCGCACAGTTCGGCGATGCCGGTGCCCATGATGCCGCTGCCGGCGACACCCACCCGGTCGATGGCCGCACCGGCCTCGTGCGTGGACGTGGTCATGAGTGGGCTCCCCAGGTCAGAAGTGATGCTCCGATCGACATGCCGCCGCCGAACCCGGCCAGCAGCACCAGGTCGCCCGGCGACAGGGCTCCGGTGCGGTTGGCCTCGTCGAGTGCGACCGGCACCGAGGCGCTGCCGACGTTCCCGTACCGGATCAGGGTGCGGTGCGTGCGGGCGGCACCCAGCCCCGTGCGCTCGACGACGTCGCCCAGCATCACCCCGTTGGCCTGGTGGGGGATGAAGTGGTCGACCGCGCCGATGTCCACGCCGGCCCTGCACGCCAGCGCCAGCAGTGCGGGCGGCACGTGCTCGGCGACGAAGTCCCGTACCCCGCGGCCGTCCATCCGGAAGAAGTGGTCGCCGTCCGCGACGGTCGCCGCCGACGCGGGCCTGCGGCTGCCGCCGGCCTCGACGCGGATCAGATGGTGGGCGTCGCCCCGGCTGGACAGGTCGCTCGCGATGATCCCGTACGGCTCGGGCACCGCCCCGACGACCGCGGCGCCGGCACCGTCGGCGAACAGGACGGCGGTCTTCCTGTCGGTGAAGTCCAGGATCCGCGAGTACACGTCAGCCCCGATCACCAGCACCCGGGCGTGCGGCCGTACGGTCACCAGGCTGTGCGCCAGCGTCAGCGCGTAGACGAAGCCGCTGCACACGACGTTGACGTCGAAGCAGGCCGCGCCGTAGGCGCCCAGGCGGTGCTGCACCAGGTACGAGGTGGGCGGCTGCGGGAAGTCCCCGGTGGAGGTCGAGACGATGATGTAGTCGATGTCCTCCGCGCTCAGCTCGGCCTGGGTCAGCGCGCGTTCGGCTGCCTGCGCCGCCAGGTCGGACGTCGCCTCGTGCTCGGCCGCGTAGCGTCGAGACCGGATCTGTGTCTTGCGCTCGATCCACTCGGCGGTGACGCCGACGCGTTCGGCGACCTCCTCGTTGCCCACCTCGTGCTTGGGCAGATAGGAGCCGGTGGCAAGGATGCCGATCCCCATGTCATGACACCCCTGGTGAGTCGGCCACGCGGCAACCGCGCAGCGGATTGAGCCGTGCCGCCCCGATCTTGTCCCGCAGGACGGGATCGGTGACGCCGAGTCCTTCCTCGGGGGCGAGGCAGAGCACGCCGACCTTTCCGATGTGCCGGTTCGTCTGGACCAGCCGTGCGGCCTCGCCCACGTCCCTCAGCGCGAACACCTCGGAGACAACGGGGGAAAGATGCCCGAGCCGGAAGAGCCGGTTGCACTCCGCCGCCTCCTGGAGGTTCGCGGCGTGGCTGCCCACGATCCGCTTGAGGTTCATCCAGAGGTACCGGTTGTCGAAATGGTGGTCGTACCCGGTGCTCGATCCGCAGGTGACGACCACTCCGCCCTTGCGCACGACGAACACCGAGATCCCGAAGGTCGCCCGCCCGACGTAGTCGAACACGACGTGCGGGTCCTCGCCGACCTGCCGCCTGATCTCACGGCCGAGCCGCTTGCCCAGCTCGATCGTCTGCTGCGGGGTGGGTGCGCCGTCCCCGCCCATGCCGATCTCGCCGCGGTCGATCACCACGTCGCAGCCGAGCCGGCGCAGCGCCTCGGCCTTGTGCCCTGAGCTGACCACGCCGACGGCGATACCGCCGGCGTTCTTCACCATCTGCACGGCGAACGCGCCGAGCCCGCCCGTCGCGCCCCAGACGAGGACGATGTCGCCCTGTTTGATCCGGGCGCCGTTGTCGCCGACCAGCATCCGGTAGGAGGTCGTCGCGGTCAGCAGCACACCCGCCGACTCCTCCCAGGTCAGATGGGCCGGCTTGGGCAGCAGCTGGCTGGCACGGACCACCGTGTAGTGGGCGAGTCCGCCGAAGTTCGTCTCGTAGCCCCAGATCCGCTGCCCGGATCCGAGCATCGCGTCGGCGTGCGTCGCCGGTTCCTGGTCGTCGACCTGGACGCAGCTGACGACCACATGGTCGCCCACCTTCCAGTGCCGTACCCCGGCCCCGACGCGTACGACGACTCCGGCCGCGTCGGATCCCACCACCTGGTGCGGCAGGTCGTGCCGGGCGGCGTATCCGCCCTGGCGGGCGTAGCGCTCGAGGAAGTCGAACGTGGGCACCGGCTCGAACGTCGCCGACCACACCGTGTTGTAGTTGATGGAACTCGCCATGACGGCGACGACCACCTCGTCGGGCGCGAGGTCCGGCATCGGAACCGGCCCGACGTGCAGCGACTTGCGGACGTCCTTGTCCTCCACACCGTCGAACATGCCGAGGTCCGAGGCGAGCAGATGCGCGGCCTCGTATTCCTGGGGAAGTTCGTGTCGCCCGATCTCGTCCGGGCCGGCCCCGGACAGCAGGGCTTCCGTCAAGGAATCCATGACTCCCTTTCTCCTTTGCAGTGCCACCGGAAAGAAGCGAAAACCGCTGCTGACGGGACCGGAAAACCCAAGACCCGGGGACCCGGGGATGGGTGGGGTGAGCGGCGGGCGACGGTCAGAGGACCGCACCCTCCTTCGTCCGCCTGCGCAGGCTCGGCCTGCTGGACTGGCCGAGGTCCTTCCACATGTCCGACAGGCCGATGATGGTGCGCGCCGCGAACAGCCTGCGGATGGACACCTCCTGCTTCAGCTCCGTGCGGATCATGCCGACCAGCCGGATCGCCCGCAGCGAGTTGCCACCGAGGTCGAAGAAGTCCTCGTCGATACCGACCCGGTCCAGCTCGAGCACCTCGGCGAACGCCCTGGCCAGGATCCGCTCGGTCTCGTTGCGCGGCGCCCGGTGGGCACGCTCGTCGACCTCGGGCGCCGGCAGCGCCGCTCGGTCCACCCGCCCGCCCGCTGTCACCGGCAGGCGGTCGAGGACCGTGAACACCGACGGCACCACGGACTCCGGCAGCCATCCCGCGGCGAACCGGCGCAGCTCGTCGGCCGAGACGGTCCGGCCGCCCGTGGGGACGACATAGGCCACCAGACGCTGGTGCCCGGAGCCGTCCTCCCGGACGGCCACGACCGCCTGCGCGAGTCCGGTGTGCTCGGACAGCACCTCCTCGACCTCGGCCAGTTCGACCCGCACACCGCGCACGTCCGCCTGGGCGTCGGCCCGGGCCACGTACTCCAGCCGGCCGTCGGTGCCCCAGCGCACCCGGTCCCCGGTGCGGTACATGACCCGTCCGGCCGGACCGAACGGGCAGGGCACGAAGCGCTCGGCGGTCGGTCCGGGCCGCCCGGGGTACCCGCGCACCACACCGGGTCCGGTCACATACAGCTCGCCGGTCACGCCGACGGGGACCGGCGCGAGGCCGGGGCCCAGGACGTACAGGGCGGTGTTGTCCATCGGACGGCCGACCGTGCCCGCGTGGCGCACCGGCTCATCCGCCGCCAGGCGGTGGCACGCGGCGAACACGGTCGACTCCGCCAGGCCGTGGCCGTGGACGATGGTCAGCTCGGGGCAGGCCTGGCGGACCCGGCGCAGCGCGGCGGCGGACACGCGGTCGCCGCCGGTCCACACCTCGCGCAGCCCGGCGAGGGCCTCGGGGCGCTCGGCGGCGATCGCCGAGAACAGGCCGGCCGGCAGCCACACCGTGGAGATGTCGTGCGCCGCGCGTGCCTCGGTCAGCGTGTCGGCGCCGAGGTCCCCGGCAGGGGCCACGACCACCCGGCCGCCGCGGAGCAGGGGCACCCACACTTCGAGGGCCAGGGCGTCGGAGGTGTGCGGCGTGTGCCACAGCACGGTGTGGTGGCCGGCCTGCTGACAGTGGCGGTCAAGGACGAACCGCTCCATGTTCCGGTGGGTCACCGCGACCGCGGTGGCCGCGTCGGCCGTCGCGGAGTCGTAGACCACGGCCAGCAGGTTGTCCTGATGCGCCGGGCGGGAGGCCACCGGAGCGGCGTCCCCGTCGGCGGTGTCCGCGGCGAGGTCGTCGAAGACGAGCGCCGGGACGTCCAGGCCGGCGGAGAGCCGCGCGGCGGTCGCGGCGTCGGTGAGCAGTGCGCGTGCCGAGGCCTCGGCGATGCGTGACCCGAGCAGGTTCGCCGGCGCCGCCGGGTCGACCGGGAGGTAGGCTCCGCCGGCCTTCACCACGCCCAGCAGGGCGACGGCGAGATCCACCGAGCGGGGCATCGCCACCGCCACGACCGTCTCGGGTCCCACGTGCCGCCGGCGCAGCGCCTCGGCCAGTCGGCTCGAGCGCTCGTCCAGCTCTCGGTAGGAGACCGTGACGTGGCCGCAGGCCAGCGCGACGGCGTCGGGGTCGCGCTCCACCTGGCGGGAGAACAGCTGGGGAACGGTCAGTCCGGGAAGCGGCACGTGCGTGTCGTTGGGCTCGGTCAGCACCTGGTGCCGTTCGGCACCGTTGACCACGTCCAGCGCGCCGACCGGCTGCGCGCCGGCGGCCACCGCGGCACGGACGTACGCGATCAGCTCCTCGCCGATGAGGCGCAGTTCCGCGCGGTGATACAGGCTCGCGGGGGCGTCGAGCCGGATGAACAGGTCGCTGTCGGCGCTGCCGTCGGTGTAGACACCGATCGACAGTTCCTCGAAGGTCCCGGTCGTCGCGCCCGAGTAGCGCGCCGGGCAGTCGCCGAAGCGGAGTTGCTCCACGAACTCGACGACGTTGACGACGGCGCCGTAACTGCCGCGGCCGCTCAGGACCGTACCGGCCGCGCGCTGGATGTCGGAGTAGTGGCAGGCGGTGTGGTCGAACAGGTCGTAGGTCTGCTCGACGAGCGCGTCGGCGATCTCGGTGAACGTCGCGCCCAGGTCGATCGCCACCCGCACCGGCACCACGTTCACCGCCAGGCCTGGCGTACGGCTGGCCACGCCGACCCGGTTGCCCACGGCCAGCGAGAGGAGGAACTCCGGGCGGTCGCAGCGGTGGCGCAGGTACACCGCCGTGGCCGCGGTCAGCATCTGCGACATCCACAGGCCCATGGACTGCGCGGTCTTGGCCCACACGTCCGCCTCGGCCCGGGGAACCGTCAACGTCCGGCTCACCATGCCGATGGTCTCGGCCACCTGGGACCAGCGGTCGGCGCTGCTCATCGGTTCGGACAGCGCCGAGCGCTGCGCGTCGGACAGGGCGACGCGCGGAACCTGCGCGGGCGGGGGCGCGTCCGTCAGGTACTGGCGCCAGAACTCCGAGTCCTCGGTGAACTTCTGGGAGGCGAGGTACTCCGTGGCCTCGGTGGCGAACGATTCGGCGTCCCACGGGTGCGGCAGCTGCGGTACCGGCTCCTGGCGCACCAGCGCCGTGTACACCTCGGCGAGACGCTTCGACAGCAGGCCGCCCGCGCCGAACCCGTCCGATATGAGGTGGTGGTAGGCGATCACCAGCAGGAAGCGGGCCTCGGCGAGTTTGACCACGCCGAGCCGGAACAGCAGGTCCCGCCCCAGGTCGAACGGCTTGCGCACCAGGTCGGCCAGGGCGTCACGGGCCGCCTGCTCGGGGTCGGTCTCGGCGCTGAGGTCCAGGAGGAACGGCCGCCAGTCCCCCAGCTCCCGCGGAATGAGGCGCAGTTGCCCGCCGTCCTCGACGAAATTGACGCGCAGCACCTCCGCCTCACCCATCACGTGCAGGAAAGCGGACTCGATGGCTGCGATATCCAGCTCACCGTCCACGTCCCACATGGTCAGCGCATGGTTCGGCGTGTCGGGAGCCATTTCCTGCGCCCGCCACATGCCTTTATGCGCAGACGACGCACCGAACGAACGCACACAGATCAACCCCTCGACGAAACAGGCCCGTGAAGCCGCGGAATTCGCAGATCACCCCCCATGGTCAGGGGGGTGGGTCAGCCGTTCAAGACAACTTGATTCCCGGCGGGACAAGCCGTTGCCGTGCTTGCGGTGTCCCGCCGGCGGGACACTCCTACGCGGCCATCCGGGAGACGAGGTGCCCGGCGATCTCTCGCGCCGTCGGGTGCCGCAGCACCATGTTCGCCTTCAGTCTGAGCCCGGTCGACGCGCTCAAGCGCTTGCTCAGTTCCATGGAAAGCATCGAGTCGAACCCGATCTCCCAGAACTTCTCGTCGGGGTCGATGGACGCGCTGGAGGGATGTCCGAGGACGACGGCGGCCTTCTCCAGGACGTGGTCGAGGACGACCGTCCTCGCCTCCTCCTCGGGGAGGGCCAGGATCCGCTCCGGCAGCGCGAGGCCCTGGTCGTCGTCCGCGGGCGGCTCGGCCGGGGGCACCTGGGTCGCCACCGCCGTCGTGGGCGCGGAGGTCAGCCAGTACCGCTGCCGCTGGAAGGCGTACGTCGGCAGATCCACCCGCCGGCGCGGGCCGAAGAGGGCACCGAAGTCCACGGATCCGCCCCGGACGTACAGCTGGGCCAGCGAGCCGAGCACGGCCGCGACCTCGTCGCTGTCACGCCGCGACGACGCCAGGACCAGCGCGTCGTCCCTGTCCTCGACGATCTCCTGCACCGGGACGTTGAGCACGGGGTGCGGGCTCATCTCGATGAACACCCTGAAGCCGTCCTCGTCCAGGCGCCGGACAGCGGTCTCGAAGAGGACCTTCTCGCGCAGGTTGGTGTACCAGTATTCGGCGTCCAGGCGCGCGGTGTCGATGATTTCGCCGTGCAGGGTCGAATAGAACGGCAGCGTCGACGAAATGGGTTCCAGGTCGGTCAGCGCGCCGATCACCTGCTCGCGGACCCGGGACACCTGGGGGGAATGGGAGGCGTAGTCGACCGGTATTCTCCGCGCCTGTGCGCCGTCGGCCTTGATTTTCTCGACGAGTTCGTCGAGTGCCTCCGGTTCGCCGGACACCACCACGGAACGGGGTCCGTTGACCACGGCGACGCTCACCCTCTCGCGCCACGGAGCAAGTCGCTCCTCCACGGTCCCGGCGGACTCCGCGACGGAGGCCATCCCGCCGAGCCCCTTGAGCTCGATCAGGGCCTTGCTGCGCAGCGCCACGACCCTGGTGGCGTCCCGCAGGGACAGCGCACCGCAGACGTACGCGGCGGCGATCTCGCCCTGGCTGTGGCCCACCACCGCGGCCGGTTCCACCCCCCAGGACCGCCACAGCGCGGCCAGGGAGACCATCACCGAGAACAGCGCCGGCTGCACCACGTCCACCCGCTCGAAGGTCGGCGCGCCCTCCACTCCGCGCAGCACGTCGAGCAGCGACCAGTCGACCCACTCGGACAGCGCGTCCGCGCACGCGTCGAGCGAGCGCGCGAAGACCGGGAAGGCGTCGTACAGCTGCCGGCCCATGCCGACCCACTGCGAGCCCTGCCCCGGGAACACGAAGGCCACCTGTCCGAGGTTTCCGGCGACGCCGCGCACCACCCCGGCGGACTCCGCGCCGTCGCGCAGCGCCGCCAGGGCGCCGAGCAGTTCGTCGCGGTCGCGGCCCAGCACGACCGCGCGGTGCTCGAACCGCGACCGGCTCGACACCAGCGACCAGCCCGCGTCCGCGAGGTCCAGGCCCGCGTCGGCGCCGAGGAACTCGTGCAGCCGGCCCGCCTGCTGCTCCAGCGCCTTCGCCCGCTTGCCCGACACCACCCACGGCACCAGACCGCCGACGACGCCCTCGCTGGGCCCGCCGTCCTCCGTCCGCTCCTCGGGCGGGGCCTCCTCAAGGATCACGTGCGCATTGGTGCCGCTGACCCCGAACGACGACACCCCGGCCCGCCGAGGGCCGTCCGGCCGAGGCCACTCACGGCCCTCCACCAGCAGTTCGACCGCACCGGAGGACCAGTCGACGTGGTGCGAGGGCGTGTCCACGTGCAGGGTCTTCGGCAGATACCCGTGACGCATGGCCATCACGGCCTTGATGATCCCGGCGACCCCGGCCGCGGCCTGGGCGTGCCCGATGTTCGACTTCAGCGACCCCAGCCACAGCGGCCTGTCCTCGGCCCGGTCCCTGCCGTAGGTCGCCAGCAGGGCGCCCGCCTCGATGGGGTCGCCCAGCGCGGTACCGGTGCCGTGGGCCTCGACGAGGTCCACCTCCGAGGCCGCGACCCCCGCGTTGGCCAGCGCCCTGCGGATCACCTTCTCCTGCGCGCGGCCGTTGGGGGCGGTCAGCCCGTTGCTGGCGCCGTCCTGGTTCACCGCGCTGCCGCGTACGACGGCGAGCACCGGGTGGCCGTTGCGCCGGGCGTCGGACAGCCGCTCGAGGAGCAGCACACCCACGCCCTCGGCCCAGCCGGTGCCGTTGGCCGCGTCCGCGAAGGCCTTGCACCGGCCGTCGGGCGACAGGGCCTCCTGCCGGGAGAACTCCACGAACATCGCGGGCGTCGCCATCACCAGCGCCCCGCCCGCCAGGGCGAGCGAGCACTCGCCCGACCGCAGCGACTGCACCGCCATGTGCAGGGCCACCAGCGACGACGAGCACGCCGTGTCCACCGACACCGCCGGGCCGGTCAGCCCCAGCTCGTACGCCACCCGGCCGGAGGCGACGCTCAGCGCGCTGCCGTACAGGAAGTAGCCCTCCAGCTCCTTCTGGCCGCCCTCCAGGAACCGCCAGCCGTATTCGGAGGAGCTGACCCCGGAGAAGACGCCGACCTCGGACCCGCGCACATCGGCGGGGACGATGCCGGCCCGCTCGAAGACCTCCCAGGACGTCTCCAGCAGCAGCCGGTGGTGCGGGTCGACGGCCAGCGCTTCGCGCGGGCTGAGGTGGAAGAAGTCGGCGTCGAAACCGGCGACGTCGGCCAGGAACCCGCCCTGGCGCGTGTACGCCTTGCCGGCGGCGCCGGGATCGGGGTCGTACACGTCCCGCCACCCGCGGTCCTGCGGGAAGTCGCCCACGACGTCCCGGCCTTCGCGGACGACGTCCCACAGATCCTCCGGCGTCGACACGCCTCCGGGGTAGCGGCACGCCATGGCCACCACGGCGACGGGCTCGCCACGGCCGGCCTTCAGGGCGTCGTTCTCCCGCCGGAGGCGGTCGCGCTCCTCCAGAAGCGTGCGGAGCGCTCGCTGGACCCGGTCCGCGCCGTCCGCCGTGCGTTCCGCGGAGTTGGTCATGTCTCTTACCTCTTCTCGTCCAGAGCCAGGTCGACCAGTGCTTCCAGGTCCAGGTCCGACAGTTCGTCCGCGTCCGCCACCGGTGTGCCGCCGCCCGGCTCGGGCGCCTCGGCGCAGGCCAGGACCAGTTCCAGGACGCCGGCGCTGCGCAGGCTGTCGATCGACACGGTCCGCAGCACCTCCCGGATCCGCTCGTCCTCGGCGTCCTTCGCGTCCTCGGCCGGGCCGGTGTCCTCGGCGGGACGCAGCAGGCCGAAGAGGTGCTCGCTCAGCTCGCGTGCCGTGGGATAGCTGAAGACGACGGTGGACGGCAGGCGCAGCCCGGTCGCCGCGTTCAGGCGGTTGCAGAGTTCGACCGCGGTCAGCGAGTCGAAGCCGAACCGGGCGAACGCCTCGTCGACGTCGACGCCCGCGCCGGACGCGTGTCCGAGCACGACGGCGATCTGCTCGCGCAGCCAGCCGAGGACGGTCTCGCGCGCCTCGTCGGCCGGCATTGTCGCCAGCCTGGCGGACAGCCCGGCAGGTCCGCCGTCCTTGGCCGTGCCCGCCTTGTCGCGGCGGGGCCGGCCGCCCTCGACGAGGTCGCGCAGCAGCGGCGGCAGCTCCTCGCCCGTCTTCTCGCGCAGCGCGGCGAGGTCCAGCCGGGCCGGGACGAGGACCGGCTTGCCGCTCGCGCACGCCGTGTCGAACAGGGCCAGTGCCTCGTGCGTCGGCATCGCGGCGATGCCCATCCGGCGCAGCCGGGAGAGGTCGGCCTGTTCCAGCTCCCCGGTCATGCCGCTGCTCTGCTCCCACCAGCCCCAGCACAGCGAGGTCCCGGGCAGCCCGGACGCCCTGCGCTGTGCCGCCAGACCGTCCAGGAAGGCGTTGGCCGCCGCGTAGTTGGCCTGACCGGCGTTGCCGAGGGTGCCGGCGAGCGCGGAGAACTGGATGAACGCCGACAGGGTGCGGTCCCGGGTCAGCTCGTGCAGGTTGATCGCGCCGCCGGCCTTGGCGCGCAGCACGTGGTCGATGCTCTGCGCGGTCAGCGACTCGACGGTGCCGTCGGCGAGCACACCCGCGGCGTGCACGACCGCCGTCAGCGGGTACCGGCCCGGCAGGTCCGCGAGCAGGTCCGCCACGGCCGCCCGGTCGGCGACATCGCACTGCACGACCCGGACCGCCGCTCCCGCGCCCTCCAGGTCGGCGACCAGCTCGGCCATCCCGTCGGCCGCCGCTCCGCGCCGGCTCGCCAGCAGCAGGCTGCGGACCCCGTGCTCGGCGACGAGGTGCCGTGCCACGAGGGAACCCACGCCGCCGGTACCGCCGGTGACCAGCACGGTGCCGCCGCCGAGGCCTTCGCCCACTTCGAGGACCAGCTTGCCGACGTGGCGGCCCTGGCTCATCTCGCGGAAGGTGCGGCGCGCGTCGCGGATGTTCCGCAGGGATACGGGGTTCAGCCGGATGCGGCCGTCGGCGAACAGTTCCATGACGGCCCGGAACATCTCGTGGATCGCGTCCGGGCCCGCCTCGTAGAGGTCGAAGGCCTCGTAGTCGACCCCGGGGTGGTCGGCCGCCACCCGGCGGGGGTCACGGATGTCGGTCTTCCCCATCTCGACGAAGTGCCCACCACCGGGCAGCAGCGTCAGCGAGGCATCGACGAACTGGTGTGCGAGGGAGTTGAGTACGACGTCCACACCACGGCCACCGGAGGACTCCTGGAACTTCTCGGCGAACTCCAGGTCGCGCGAGGACGCCAGGTGCGCCTCGTCCAGACCGAGGCCGCGCAGCACGGGCCACTTGGCCGGGCTCGCGGTGGCGTAGATCTCGGCGCCGACGTGCCGGGCCAGTTGGACGGCTGCCATGCCGACGCCGCCTGCGGCGGCGTGGATGAGGATCCGCTGCCCCTTCTTGAGGTCCGCGACGCGGAAGAGCCCGTGGTAGGCGGTGAGGAAGGTGCACGGCACGGACGCCGCCTCCGCGTAGCTCCACCCGTCGGGGACGGGCATGAGCATGCGGTGGTCTGCTACGGCCGTGCGGCCGAAGGCGCCGGTGAAGATGCCCATCACCCGGTCGCCCGGCGCCAGACGGGTCACGTCGTCCGCCACCTCGAGGACGACTCCGGCGCCCTCGCTGCCGAGCCCGGCGTCGATGGCGGTCTTGTCCACCAGGCCCAGCGCGATCGTGACGTCGCGGAAGTTCAGTCCTGCCGCCTGTACGGCGATGCGGACCTGGCCGCCGGTCAGCGGCGCTTCCACCTCTGGGCACGGGATCCAGGCCAGGTTCTCCAGGGTGCCCTTGTTCGGGATGCCGAGACGGTGGGCGCCGGCCGCCGGCGGCTCGATCCGCTGGTCGTCCGGCGCGGCCGAGGCCAGGCGAGGAACGAGCAACTCCCCCTCGCGTATGGCGAGTTGGGGCTCGTCGAGGGCGAGCACGTCCGACAGGCGTGCCCAGGAACTGTCCTCGTCGTCGATGTCCACCAGTTGGAACCTGCCGGGGTGCTCCGTCTGGGCGGAGCGGATCAGGCCCCACACGGACGCGCCGGTCAGGCTCCGGACGCCGTCACCGGCGCCGGTGTCCAGGGCCCGGCGGGTGAGCACCACCAGCGTGGACCGGGCGAGGTGTTCGGCGGCGAGGAACCGCTGGACCAGGTCCAGTACGTGCTTGTCCGTGTCGCCGACCGCGGTGAGCAGGTCGGCGTCGGCGGCGGCGTCGTCCAGGCACACGGCGATGTGCCGGGGCACCTGCGCGGAGGGGACCTCGTCCAGGGACGCGTAGGACACGGCGCTCCCGCCGCCCGCCTCGACGAGCCGGGACGCCAGGCCGCTCCGCGCGCCGAGGACGCCCCACCGCTCGCGGTGGGCGCCGGCCTTGCCGCCGTTGACGGGCCGCCACTGCATCTCGTACAGCGGCGACTGCCGCCCGCCGCGCACCGCGCGCACCTGCTCGGCACTGGCCGGCCGGAACATCAGCGCCCCGACGGACGCGATCGGGCGGCCCTGCTCATCGGCGACCGCGAGCGACACCCGGTCCTCGCCGGACGGGGAGAGCCGGACCCGCACCGTCGGGCCGCACTGCCCGGCCGCTTCCACACCGGACCACGCGAAGGGCATCCGGCCCTGCTCACCCGTCACCTCGATGACACCGCCGGCGATCGACGCGTGCAGGACGGTGTCCATCAGGGCCGGGTGCAGGGCGAAGGCGCCGGCGGCCGGAGTGCCGGGGGTGTCCGGGAGCGTGGCGAGGGCGAAGAGGTCGTCGCCGTGCCGCCAGACCTCGCGCAGTCCGCGGAACGCCGGACCGTAGTCGAAGCCGGCGTCCGCGAAGTCGTCGTAGAGGGTGTCGATGCCGACCTGCCGGGCACCGGCCGGCGGCCAGGCGGCGAGTGCGCGCGGGTCGTCCGCCCGGGCGGCCGTCGGCGCCCCGGCCGGTGCCAGGGTGCCCATGGCGTGCCGGGTCCAGCCGCCCACGGCCGCATCGTCCTCGCCGGGGCGGGAGTACACGTCCAGGGAGCGGCGGCCCGTCTCGTCCGCGGCGCCGACGACGATCCGCACCTGCACATCGCCCGAGTCGGGGATGATCAGGGGGACTTCCAGGGTGAGTTCCTCCACCTGACCGCACCCGACGTGGCCGCCCACCGACAGCGCCAGGTCGAGGTGGGCCGTCGCGGGTACGACGACGGCGCCGAACACGGTGTGGTCGGCCAGCCAGCCGTGGGTGCGCAGGGACCACAGGTCGGTGAACACCACCTCGTCGGTGCCGGGGTGGTCCACCAAGGCACCGAGCAGCGGGTGGTCCACGGCCGACAGACCCGCGGAGGCGACGTCCGCCGACTCGGTCCCGGCCCGCAGGTCCAGCCAGTACCGCTGCCGCTGGAACGCGTACGTCGGCAGGTCCACCTGACGGCGCGTGCCCAACAGGGCCTGCCAGTCCACGGAACCGCTCCGCACATGCAGGTGGGCCAGCGCGCCGATCAGCGCCTGCGGCCCGGTGCGGTCCCGCCGCGACGCGGACAGGACGACGGCGTCGTGCACGCCCTCGGCGGCGAAGGCCTCCTGGGTGATGCTCGCGAGCGTCGCTCCCGGCCCCACCTCGAGGAAGACGTCCGCGCCGGCCTCGCGGGCACACGCGACCGCGTCGTGGAAGCGGACGGGTTCCCGCAGGTGGCTCACCCAGTACTCGACGGTCGTCAGCTCCTGGGCGGTGACCTCGCGGCCCAGCCGGGTGGAGACGATCGGGATCGCCGTCTCGCCCGGGGGGAGCGGGGCGAGGGACTGGGCGAAGTCGTCCAGGATCGTGTCCATGAGCGGGGAGTGGAAGGCGTGGTCGACCGCGAGCAGCTTCGCCGAGGTGCCGTCGGCGACGAGCCGGTCGCGCAGGGCGTGCACCTGGTCGCGCAGGCCTGATACGACCACCGACTCCGGGCCGTTGACGGCGGCGATGCCGACGCGGTCGTAGCCGCCGAGCAGCTCGGTGACATGGGCTTCGCACGCGCGTACGGCCAGCATGGCGCCGGGCTCGGTGACCGTCTGCATGGTCCGGCCGCGCGCGGCCACCAGCCGGGTCGCGGTGTCCAGGTCGAAGACCCCGGACACATGGGCGGCGGCGATCTCGCCGACCGAGTGACCGATCAGGTGGTCCGGCCGCGGGACGTACTGGGTGAGGAGCCGGTACAGGCTGACCTGCAGGGTGAACAGCGCCGGCTGGGCGATGTCCGTGCGTTCGCGTTCGGCGGGGTCGTCGGCGAGGAGCAGCGGCCCCAGCGCGAAGGGCAGGTGCGCGTCGAAGCGGGCGCAGATCTCGTCCAGGCTCTGCGCGAAGACCGGGAAGGTGTCGTACAACCGCCGTGCCACACCGGCCCATGCCGAGCCCTGGCCGGGGAACATGAAGACGGTTCCGCCCCGGTCCCCGGCAGCGCCGCGGACGACGGCGGCGGACTCCTCGCCGTCGCGCAGCGCCGCCAGGGCGCCGAGCAGTTCGTCGCGGTCGTGGCCCAGGACCACGGCGCGGTGCTCGAACCGGGACCGGCTCGACACCAGCGACCAGCCGGCGTCGGCGAGGTCCAGGTCCGCGTCGGCGGCGAGGAACTCGTGCAGCCGGCCCGCCTGCTGCTCCACGGCCTCGGCGCTCTTGCCGGACACCACCCACGGCACCAGGCCGCCGGCGACGCCGTCCTGCGGGCGGCTCTCCTCCTGCTCCTGGGGCGGGGCCTCTTCCAGGATGACGTGCGCGTTGGTGCCGCTGACGCCGAAGGCGGACACGCCGGCCCGGCGGGGACGGCCCGGATCGCTCGGCCACTGTCTGGCCTCGGTCAGCAGCTCCACCGCGCCGGCCGACCAGTCCACGTGCGTCGAGGGACGGTCCACGTGCAGCGTCTTCGGGAGCACCCCGTGACGCATCGCCATGATCATCTTGATGATGCCGCCGACCCCCGCCGCGGCCTGCGTGTGCCCGATGTTCGACTTCAGCGACCCCAGCCACAGCGGACGGCCCGGATCCCGGTCCTGCCCGTAGGTGGCCAGCAGCGCGCCCGCCTCGATGGGGTCGCCCAGCGTGGTGCCGGTGCCGTGCGCCTCGACCGCGTCGACATCGCCCGCCTGCAGCCGGGCGTTCGCCAGCGCCGCACGGATGACACGCTGCTGTGCGGGACCGCTCGGCGCGGTCAGCCCGTTGGACGCCCCGTCCTGGTTGATCGCCGAACCGCGGATCACCGCCCAGATCCGGCGCCCGTTGCGCCGCGCGTCGGACAGCCGCTCCAGGACCAGCATGCCGACGCCCTCGGCGAAGCCGGTGCCGTCCGCCGCGTCCGCGAAGGCCTTGCACCGCCCGTCGACCGACAGACCCCGCTGCCGCGACATCTCCCGGAACACCTGTGGCATCCCCACGACGGTGACACCACCGGTGAGGGCGAGACCGCACTCGCCCTGCCGCAGCGACTGCACCGCCTGATGCACCGCCACCAGCGACGACGAACACGCGGTCTCGGTGGACACCGCCGGGCCCTCCAGACCCAGCGTGTACGCCACCCGCCCGGACGCCACGCTCAGCAGGGAACCGATCTGCGCGTAGCCCGCGATGGCCTCGGGGGTGAAGAAGTGGTTGCCGTACCCGAAGTAGGCCAGACCGGCGAACACGCCGGTGTCGCTGCCGCGCAGGGACTCCGGGTCGATGCCGGCCCGCTCCACGCACTCCCACGCGGTCTCCAGCAGCAGCCGTTGCTGCGGGTCCATCGCCAGCGCCTCGCGCGGGCTGATCCCGAAGAACTCGGCGTCGAAGTCACCCGCGTCGTACAGGAATCCGCCCTTGCGGGTGTAGCAGGTGCCGGGCCGGTCCGGGTCCGGGTCGTGCTCCAGGTCCCAGTTGCGGTCGTCGGGGAAGTCCGACACGACGTCCGCGCCCGCCCGCACCAGCTCCCACAGGTCGTCCGGGGAGGCGACCCCGCCCGGGTAACGGCAGGCGACACCCACGATCGCGATGGGCTCGGCGGAGGCGTCCGTCAGCTCCTGCAGGCGCTTACGTGTCTCGATCAGCTCGATCGAGGTCCGCCTGAGGTAGTCGAGAACGTCGGCGTTGTTGTCGTTGGTCATCGCTTTCCCCTAGCCAAGCTCTTTGTCCAGCAGCGCGAGGAGTTCTCCCGCTGAGGCCGAACCGATCTGGTCGACGAGGCCGGCCGGCTCCGGGCCGCTCGCCATCGGACGGACCCGGCCCTGCAGCTCGCCGAGCAGGGTGGAAATGGTGGTCTTGTCCTCTTCCGCGAGCTGGAGGAACGCCTCCTCCAGCCGGGCGCCCAGTTCTTCGATCTCCTTGACCAGGTGATCGGCCGGGGACTGCGGGCCGGCACCGGAGTCGGGGGTGATGCGCGCGCCGAGGAAGCGGGCGACGGCGACCGGGTTCGGGTGGTCGAACACGAGCGTGGCCGGCAGCTTCAGGCCGGTCACCGCCGCCAGCTTGTTGCGCAGTTCCAGCGCGGTGAGCGAGTCGATGCCGAGTTCCTTGAAGGTCGCGGCGGCGCCGATCCGCCCGGTGTCGGGGTGACCGAGGACGAGCGCGGTCTGCGCCCGTACGGCATCGAGCAGTGCCGCCTCCGCCTCGGCGGGCGGCAGCGACCTCAACGTCTGCGCGAGTGCGATGTCGCCGGACTCCCGGCCGGCCGGGCCGCCGGTTGCGGCGCGCGTTCCGGCCAGGGTGCGCAGGAGCGGCGAGGCCATCCGGCCGGCCTCCGGTGTGCTCAGTGCGGAGAGGGTCAGCCGCACCGGCACCAGCACCGGCTGGTCCGCCGAGACCGCCGCGTCGAAGAGCGCGAGCCCCTGCTGCGACGACATCGGCTGCACGCCCTGGCGCTGCATGCGTTCGACGTCCGTCCCGGTGAGGTCGGCGCTCATCTCGCTGCGCTCGGCCCAGAAGCCCCAGCACAGCGCGGTGGCGGCGAGTCCCTGGGCCCGGCGGGCCTCGGCGAGGCCGTTGAGGAAGGCGTTGGCCGCCGCGTAGTTGGCCTGTCCGGCCGTGCCGAGCACGCTCGCGATCGAGGAGAACAGCACGAATGCGGACAGTTCCAGATGCCGGGTCAGCTCGTGCAGGTGCCAGGCGCCGCGCACCTTCGGCGCGAGGACGGCGTCCACGCGGTCCTCGGTCAGGGCCTCGACGACGCCGTCGGCCAGCACGCCCGCACAGTGGATCACCGCCGTCAACGGGTGCTCGGACGGCACCGCGGCGACGAGTTCGGCGACGGACTCGCGGCTGGTGACGTCGCAGGCCACGATCTCGACTTGGGTGCCGGCCCCGGTCAGCTCCTCGCGCAACGCCGCCGCCTCCGGAGCCGCCGTGCCGCGCCTGCTGGTCAGCACCAGCCGGCGCACTCCGTGGTGCGCCACCAGGTGCCGGGCGAGCATGGCGCCCAGTCCGCTGGTGCCGCCGGTGATCAGCACCGATCCGGACCCGAGAGCTGAGGCGGCCTCGGTGCCGCCGTCCTCGGGCCTGCGCCCGGTGAACGCGGCTGCGGCACGGCCCAGTCGGGGGGTGGTGACGTGACCGGCCCGGATCCTGAGCTGGGCTTCTCCGGTTCCGGCCGCCGCCGGGACGAGGGCCCACGAGGCGGGCTGGTCGTCGGTGTCGACGAGCGTGAACCGGCCCGGGTTCTCGGTCTGCGCGGTCCGGACGAAGCCCCAGATCGCGGCTGCCGCCGGATCGGGGTCGGAAACCTGCTCGTCGCCGAACGCGTCCCGCGTGACGACGACCAGGCGTGCGTCGTAGAACCGCTCGTCGGCGAGCCACTCCTGCGTCAGCCGGAGCAGGTGGTGCAGGCGCTGCTCGACGGCGGCGGGTGTGTCGTCGCCGTCCGTGCAACCGTCGACGCCGGCGATGACGACGGGCGGAATCCCGGCGCCGGACGCGGCGAGTTCCTCGAGGCCGGTGAAGACGGCCCCGTCCTGTTCCAGGGATGCGGTGACCGGGCCGGAGGCTCCCAGCACCGCGTACCGGCCGGTGGCGGGACCGGAGGCGACCGTGACGGGGGCCCAGTCCACCTGGAAGAGGGAGTCCTGGTGGTCGAAGCTCAGCTCGGTCAGCTTCTCCACGTCCGCGGGCCGCAGGCTCAGCGCGGCGACACCGCCGACGGGGGTGCCGCTCTGGTCCGCGAGGGTCACGGACAGGGTGTTCTCGCCCGCGGGGGCGAGCCGGACGCGCAGCGCGGTCGGCCGGGCGGAGCCGGCGCTCAGGCCCGTGCAGCGGTACGGCAGCCATCCCTCGGGCCGGGAGGAGTCGACGAACCGCCCCAGGCCGACCGGGAGCAGCGCGGCGTGCAGCAGGGCCGGGTGGATCCGGAAACGGCCCTGGTCCGCGCCCTCGGACGCGGGCAGTTCGACCTCCGCGAACAGGGTGTCGCCCTGGCGCCACACCTGCTTCAGACCTCGCAAGAGCGGCCCGTGGCTGAATCCCAGGGCGGACAGCCTGGTGTACTCGTCCTCGAAGGGCACACCGGTGGCGCCCGCCGGAGGCCACGAGGCGAGGTCCTCGGGTGCGGGGGTCGCCGCGGTGGCGGATCCGACGGTCCCGACCGCGTTGCGCGTCCACTCCGTTTCGCCCTGACCGCGGGAGTGCACGCTGATCGCGCGCTTGCCGTCGACGACGACGCGGACCTCGCGCTCACCGGTCCGGGACAGCACCAGCGGTGTCTCCAGGGTGAGTTCGTCGACGACGTCGCCACCCGCCCTGTGCGCCGCCCACAGCGCCAGCTCCGCCAGGACCGCCGCCGGCACCAGGACGGCGCCGTGCACCACATGGTCGGCCAGCCACGGGTGGCGCTCCAGCGACAGGCGCCCGCTGCCCACGACGCCGGCGTGCTCGCCGTCGCCCGGCAGATCGATCACGGCGTCGAGCAGCGGGTGGTCGGACGTGCTCGTGGCGGTGGTCTCGTTGGGGGTGTTCAGCCAGTAGCGCTGCCGCTGGAAGGCGTACGTGGGCAGCTCGACCCAACGGCCGTCCCGGCCGGGGAACGCCGCCTGCCACGACACCGCGAGGCCCGCCACGAAGGCCTCGGCCGCCGACTGGTACAGCCGGTCGAGGCCGCCCTCGTCGCGGCGCAGTGATCCCACCACGAACCCGGTGGCACCGGGGGTGGCGTCGAACATCTCCTGGATGTTCATCACGAGCAGCGGGTGCGGGCTCAGCTCGACGACCGCGCTGCCCCGTTCCTGTTCGACGAGGCGCTGCATGGCGCCCGCGAACTGGACCGGCTCGCGCAGGTTGCGGTACCAGTAGGCCGCGTCGAGGTCCATGGGGTCGACCAGCCGGCCGGTCACCGTCGAGTGGATCGCCACCGGTGTGGGCACGGGGGTGATGCGGCCCAGTTCCTCCTGGAGCCGGCCGTCGAACCGGTCCATCAGCGGTGAGTGGCCGGGCACGCTGGACTTGACGAGCCGGGCGCGGGCGCCCTCGGCCTGGCAGGCGGCGACGAGTGCCTCGACCGCCTCGGTCTCGCCCGAGACCGTCGTCGAGTTCGCTCCGTTCACCGCGGCGACCCCGATCCGGGACTCCTGGCCCCGGATCAGTTCCCGCACGCGGTCCTCGGGCAGCAGGATCCCGGCCATGCTGCCCTGCCCGGCGACCTCGGTCAGCAGCCGCGACCGCAGGGCCACGATCCTGGCCGCGTCCTCGAGGGTCAGGGCGCCCGCGACGTAGGCCGCGGCGATCTCGCCCTGGGAGTGGCCGATCACCACGTCCGGTGTCACCCCCAGAGCACGCCACACCCGCGCCAGCGACACCATCACTGCGAACAGCGCCGGCTGGACGACGCCGATGTCCTCCAGGTCCGCCGCCTCCGGTCCGCCGCACACGGTGTCGATCAACGACCAGGACACCCACGGCTCGAGCGCCTTCGCACAGGCGCGCAACTCCTCGGCGAAGACCGGGCAGGACTCCCACAGCTGCCGACCCATCCCGACCCACTGCGCCCCCTGGCCCGGGAAGACGAACACCGTCCTGCCCACCGGCTTCGCCACGCCGGTCACCGCACGGGCCGGGGCGGGCTCGTCACCGGCGGCGACGGCGGCCAGCGCGGCGAGCAGTTCCTCCCGGCCGGCGCCGATCACCACCTGACGGTGCTCGAACAGCGACCGCGTGGTCACCAGCGCATGCCCGACGCCCTCGGCCGGCAGGTCCGCGTCGGCGGCCACGAACTCCCGCAGCCGCGCCGCCTGTTCCCTGAGCGCCTGCTCCGACTTGGCCGACAGCACCCAGGGCACCGCCCCCGGGGCGCCGGTGGCCACCGGGCCGACGGCCGCGTGCGCAGCCTCGGGGACCGGGGCCCGGTTCTGCTCGGACGTCTCGGGGGCCTGCTCGAGGATCAGGTGGGCGTTGGTGCCGCTGATGCCGAAGGACGACACGCCCGCGCGGCGGGGCCGGCCCGCCGCCGTGGTCCACTGCCTGGCCTCGGTCAGCAGCTCCACCGCGCCGGCCGACCAGTCCACGTGCGTCGAGGGACGGTCCACGTGCAGCGTCTTCGGGAGCACCCCGTGACGCATCGCCATGATCATCTTGATGATGCCGCCGACCCCCGCCGCGGCCTGCGTGTGCCCGATGTTCGACTTCAGCGACCCCAGCCACAGCGGACGGCCCGAATCCCGGTCCTGCCCGTAGGTGGCCAGCAGCGCCTCCGCCTCCATGGGGTCGCCCAGCCGGGTACCGGTGCCGTGCGCCTCCACCGCGTCCACATCGCCGGTCGCGAGGCCCGCGTCGGCCAGGGCTGCCCGGATGACGCGCTGCTGCGCCAGCGGGTTGGGCGCGCTGAGCCCGTTGGACGCCCCGTCCTGGTTGATCGCCGAACCGCGGATCACCGCCCAGATCCGGCGCCCGTTGCGCCGCGCGTCGGAGAGCCGCTCCAGGACCAGCACGCCCGCGCCCTCGGCGAAGCCGGTGCCGTCCGCCGCGTCCGCGAACGCCTTGCACCGCCCGTCGGCCGACAGACCCCGCTGCCGGGCGAGTTCCACCAGCATCCCCGGGGTCGGCAGCGCCGCCACACCGCCGGCCAGTGCCAGCGTGCACTCCCCGGATCGCAGGGACCGCACGGCCTGGTGGACGGCGACGAGCGACGCCGAGCACGCGGTGTCGGTCGACACCGCCGGGCCGTGCAGGCCCAGGACGTACGCCACCCGGCCCGAGGCCACGCTGAGGTAGTTGCCGGTGAGCTGGAAGCCCTCCACCTCGCCGGCTGCCCCGCCGCCCACCCGTGGGCCGTAGTCCACGCCGTAGATGCCGGTGAACACCCCGGTCGCCGAACCCCGCAGCGCGGCCGGGTCGATGCCCGCCCGTTCCAGCGCCTCCCACGTCGTCTCCAGCATCAGCCGCTGCTGCGGATCCATCGCCAGCGCCTCGCGCGGGCTGATGCCGAAGAACTGCGCGTCGAAGTCCGGGAGTTCGGCAAGGAATCCGCCCGTGCGCGTGTACGTCTTTCCGTGCGCCTCGGGGTCGGGGTCGTAGAGGCCGTCCACGTCCCATCCGCGGTCCTGCGGGAAGTCGCCCATCGCGTCCACCCCGTCGGACACGACCGACCACAGACCTTCGGGGGACGTCACCCCGCCCGGGAAGCGACACCCCACACCCACGACGGCGATGGGCTCGCGCGCCGACTCCTCCAACTCGCGTACCCGCTCGCGCAGTTCCTGCGCGTCGCCGACGGCGCGCCGCAGGTAGGACCGGAGCTTGTCGACATCCTCCACCAGGGCCTCCCCCAAAGGTTGTTAAGAAGAACGGTGCGGCTCATACGTATCCGCGTTCGATCAACGCGTAGAGATCGTCATCGCTGCTGCTGTCCAGGGTCGTCTCCCGCGCCGCCTCGCCGGCTTCGGGCGCCTCGGGCTCCAGCAGGGAGAAGAGGTGATCGGCGAGCGCGTGCGGAGTGGGGTAGGTGAACGCGACGGTGGCCGGGAGCCTGACCGAGGTCACCCTGCCCAGCCGGTTGCGCAGTTCCACCGCCATCGAGGAGTCGAAGCCCAGCGCCTTGAAGGTCTCGGTAGACCGCGCCTCGAGATCGGCGGCCGCCGGTCCCACGCCCTTGGCGTCCAGCAGAGCCGCCGTCTCGGCGCACACGAGGGTGCGGACCGCCGAGGGCGAGTCCAGGCCCGCCGCCCCGGCGTCGGGGCCCGGTCCGTTCGCCTGCGCGCCGGGACCGTGCGGGGTGTCGGTGGCGGCGGGCGCCGTCAGCCAGTACCGCTGCCGCTGGAAGGGGTAGGTGGGCAGACCGATCCGGCGCGGTCGGCCTGCGGCGAACACCGCCTGCCAGTTCACCGGCACACCGCGCACGTGCAACTCGGCCAGCGACGCGAGGATCTTGCCCAGGCTCCCGTCGTGCCTGGTCAGGGTGCTCACCACCGCAGGCGGGTTCGCCAGCGCGTCGGCGGCCTCCTCCATCGCCACCTGCAGCACCGGGTGCGGGCTGATTTCGACGAACACGCCGCCGCGCTCGCGCATGAGCTTCTCGACGACCTCGCCGAAACGCACCGTCGAACGCAGGTTGTCGTACCAGTACGAGGCGTCGAGCCGGCGGGTGTCGAGCGGTCCCGCGGTGACCGTGGAGTGGAACTCCACCGCCGTCTCCCGCGGCGTGACGCCCGCGGCGGCCTCGAGGACCCGCTCACGGATGCGTTCGACGTGGTGGGAGTGGGAGGCGTACTCGATCCTGACCCTGCGTACCCGGACACCGTCACCGGCCGCCAGTGCGGCGAACTCCTCCAGCGCCTGAAGGTCCCCGGCGACGACCACGGAGGCCGGCCCGTTGACCGCGGCCACGGACAGCCGCCCGGACCACCGGCCCAGCCGGTCCTCGACCCACTTCAGGGGTGCGGCCACCGCGTTCAGACCGCCCAGACCGGCCAGCGCGGTCAGTGCCCGGCTGCGCAGGGCGACGATCCGCGCCGCGTCCTCCAGCGAGAGCGCACCCGACGCGCACGCCGCGGCGATCTCTCCCTGCGAGTGGCCCACCACCGCGTCGGGGACCACGCCGAGCGAGCGCCACACCCGGGCCAGGGACACCATCATCGCGAACAGCGCCGGCTGGACCACGGCGTCCCCGCGCTCCAGCGACGGCGCCGATTCGGCACCGGTCACCAGGTCCAGCAGCGACCAGTCCAGCCAGGGGTCGAGGGCGCGCGCGCACTCGTCGATCGCGCGCGCGAACTGGGCCGACTCCGTGTAGAGCTGCCGTCCCATGCCCAGCCACTGCGAGCCCTGGCCGGGGAACACGAAGACGACCGGGCCCGCGGGGCCCGAGGCGACGCCGCGCACCGCCCGCGCCGCACGACCGCCCGCCGCCACCAGGTCCAGGCCCGCCAGCGCTTCCTCGCGGTCACCGGCGAGGACCACCGCCCGGTGCGAGAACGACGTCCGCGTCGACACCAGCGAGTGACCCACGTCGGCCGCCGACAGCGACGCGTCCGCGGCCACGCGTTTCCGCAGCCGCGCCGCCTGCTCCCGCAGGGCCGGCTCCGAGTGCGCCGACAGCACCCACGGCACCGTCCCGGACACACCCGCGGTGGTCGACTCACCGGCCGGGGCGGCTGGTTCGGGGGCCTGTTCGAGGATCACGTGCGCGCTGGTGCCTCCCATCCCGACCGAGGACACCCCGGCCCGCCGCGGCCGGCCGGGCTCGCCGGGCCAGGGCCGCGCGGCCGTCAGGACCTCGAAGTGCTCCTCGAAGTCCGTGATGGCGGGGTTCGGGGAGCGGAAGTCCGGGTGCGGGACCAGCTGCGCGCGGTCCACGCAGAGCGCGGCCTTCACGAAGCCGACGATTCCCGCGGCGGCCTCCAGGTGCCCGACGTTCGCCTTCACCGAGCCGATCGTCAGGGTGCGGGTGCGGCCGGACTCGCGGAACACCTCGCGCAGACCGGACGTCTCGGCCGGATCGCCGAGCCGGGTGCCGGTGCCGTGGGCCTCGACGTAGTCGACGCCGTCGAACGGGACGCCGGCGCGCAGAAGCGCGGACCGCACGGTCGCCGCCTGCCCGCTGGGGCTGGGGTCCGGCATCCTGCTGGTCGCCCCGCTGCTGCTGACGCCCCAGCCACGCACCACCGCGTAGACGTGGTCGCCGTCGGCGAGGGCGAGGTCGAGCCGCTTGAGCAGGACGAACGCGCCGCCCTCTCCGCGGATGAAACCGTTGGCCCGTGCGTCGAAGGGGAAGCAGTGGCCGTCGGGCGACAGGGCGCCCAGATTGGCCAGGCCCGCTCCCGCCTCCGGATCGACGATCAGCTGCACGCCGCCGGCGATCGCCGCGTCGACGGCGCCGGAGCGGATCCGTTCGCAGGTCAGCGTCAGCGACACGAGGGAGGAGGACTGGCCCGAGTCCGCGCAGAAGCTCATGCCGCGCACGTCGAACAGGTTCGAGATGCGGTTCGCGATCAGCGCGCCGCTGGAGCCGAGCGCGGCATAGTGGTCGTCCCGGTCGCTGCCGGACAACTTGCGCAGCAGCTCGTACCCGGAGGGCGCCGCGCCGACCACGACGTCGATCTCGCGGCCCGCGAGCGCGCTCGCCGGGATGCGGGCGTCCTCGACGGCCTCCCAGGCGAGTTCGAGGCCGAGGCGCTGCACGGGGTCCATGGCGGCGGCTTCCGCCGCCTCCGTGCCGAAGAAGGCGGCGTCGAATCCGTCGATGGAGTCGAAGAACGATCCCGAGTCCAAGGTGGCGGCGTCCGGGTGGGACGTGTGCTTCGCGTTCGCGTCGGCGGCCCGCTCCCGCGGAAACGTTCCGATGGTCGATTTCCCGTCGACCAGCAGGCGCCAGAACTCTGCCGGGTTGTTCACACCGGGAAAGCGGCACGACATCCCGATGACGGCAATATCGGTGGCTGCGCCGGTCATCTGCATTCCTTCCGGTTCCCTCGGTGTACGGCTCCTACGGGCGGCTGGACCGCGCTCACAGCCAATGGGTCAGCAACTTCCGCAGCTCGTCCGGCGCGTCCATGAAGTCGTAGTGGCCGCCGTCGATCTCCCGGAATTCGACCGAGTCCGCGTACCGGCGCCAGCCCTGGAGGTCGGCGAGGGTGACGTCCGCATCGTCCCGCCAGTGCAGGACGACGACGGGGCAGTCGACCGCGGCCGGCTCGCTCCGCCGGTACGCGGTCGCCGCCGCGTGGTCGCGCAGCAGCACCATCAGGCCCAGGTCGACCATGTCCGGCCGCGGCTCGATCCCGCGGCTGCGGATGAACGCCTCCACCTCGGTGCGCAGTTCGGCCTCGGACATGGTGAGCATCCGGTCGCGCGAGGCGTCGTGCGGCGCCGGCTGGCCCGACACGAACAGGTGGTCCGGGGTGGGCAGGCCGCGTTCGGCGAGCCTCAGCACGGTCTCGTACGCGGGCAGCGCGCCCGCGCAGTGCGCGAAGAACGCGAACGGCCGGTCCAGCAGCGGCGCCAGGGCCTCGGCCAGGTCGGCGGAGAGTTGCTCGTAGGTGCCGTAGTGGAGGTGGGCCAGCCGGTTCTCACGGCCGGGGAACTGCACCGGACAGACCTCGACGTCGCCGAGCACGGCCGGCCAGGCGCTGAAGGCCGAGGCCCCGGACCCGGAGAAGGGGAAACAGAACATCCGGGCGGGGTGCTCGGCGGACGGCGGCCGGACGAACCACGGCGACGCGACGGTGGTGGAGCCGGAGGTCATGGCGTCCTTCGTTTCTGCGCGACGATGGGGAGGTGGGTCATCCCGGCGATGAAGTACGACCGCAGGTGCTGCGGTTCACCGGCGAGTTCGAGGGAGCCCGACCGCTGGGTCAGTTCTTCGAGGAAGACGCGCAGGGTCAGCCGGGCCAGCGGCGCACCGATGCAGAAGTGCGGGCCGAACCCGAACGCGACGTGGCGCTTGGCGCCGCTGCGCGTGATGTCGAAGGTGTGCGGGTCGGGGAACTGGGAGGCGTCCCGGTTGGCCGAGCCGATCCACGCGACGACCGCCGCCCGGGCCGGGATCGTGCCACCGGCGATCCGCACGTCGTCCACCGCGTACCGCATGAAGTTGCACGCGGGCGATGTCCAGCGCAGCCCCTCCTCGACCAGGTTGGGGATCAGCGACGGGTCGGCCTGCGCCTTCTCGAACTGCTCGGGCCGCTCGATGAGCGTGTGCACCAGGCCCGAGACGGTGTGCGGTGTCGTCACGTTGGCGCCGACGAGGATGCTGTAGCCGTCGAGGGCGATCTCCTCGTCGGTCAGCGGCGCGCCGCCGGCGCGGACGCTCATGAGGTGGGCGAGCAGGGTGTCGTCCTCCTCGCCGGTCGACCGGCGCCGCTTGACCCACTCGGTGACGTAGTTGACCAGCTCGTGGTGGGAGATGGCCAGCGTGGCGGCCTCGTTGCCGACCATGAAGTGCGGGTCCGAGGGAGCGGTCACCATCGCGGTCAGCTGGACGAGTTCCTCCCAGTCCTTCGCCGGGATGCCGAGCAGCGGGCCGGTGACCATCGCCGGCAGCAGCAGCGCCCGCTCGGCCAGGTCGAAGGTCTCACCGCCGAGGGCCGGCTCGAGGAAGCGCCGGATCGTCCCGCGGATCGAGTCCTCCCAGGACTTCACCGCGCGGGCGGTGAGCTTGGCGCCGAGCGGCCTGCGGACCTCGGTGTGCCGCGGCGGGTCGGTGGAGGTCAGCAGCTTGCCCGCGGCGGGGTCGTCCACCCCGACGTGGGTGGGTGTGGTGCCGCGCTCGGAGGTGAACTCCCGGTGGTCGCCGAGCACCCGGCAGACGTCCTCGTAGCGGGTCACCGACCAGAACTCCCGGCCGTCGGGAAGGACCTGGTGGTGCAGCGGCGCCCTGTCCCGCATCACGTCCCAGACCGGGTGCGGATCCCCCGAGGTGTACAGGTCCAGGTCGAACAGGTCGACGTGGTCGAGGTCGATGTCGCGCCCGGGCCCCGGCGTCAACCTCACGCCGCCGCCCTCCCCTGCTCGATGAGCTCGGCGACCCGGGCCGGGGTCTGCGCCAGGTAGAAGTCGCGCACGGACAGCTTGACGCCGTAGTCCTGGTGCACCCGCTCGATGATTTTGATGCCGGCGATCGAATTGCCGCCGAACGCGAAGAAGTCGTCCTCCGGCCCCATTTCGCAGTCGAGGTATTCCCCCCACAGATCCGCGATTTCCTGACCCAGTGACACCGGTGCGCCAGACGGCGCGGCTTGACGTTCCATTGCCAGTCTTTCCTTCCTCCGCCGACCGGGAATGCCCGCTCGCGTCCCTTGCCGTCCGGTGTCCGGACCGTCATGCCATGACGGCCACCGGGGCCCTGTGTGCGCTGTCCCGCCGGCGAGACAGATTCTTCGAATGGCCGATTCGAGTGTCGCGTGCACGCGCTTCCGTTCCCACCGGATCGGTGGTGTCCCGGGCGCGCCGGCGAGCGGGGTTGAAAGCGGCCCGGGGGAAAGCCCGCAGGCACGCCTTTCGCCCCGCCGGTGGGACAGAGCAATTCGACAGCGGCCCGGTGCAACGCCGTTAGAGCCCCGCTGGAACGCGGCAGAACGCCCACAACGCACAGGGCCGCCTCGGCGAACGCGTTCGCCGAGGCGGCCGGGGAGGGGGTGCGAAGGGGTGGGAGGAGGTCACACCCGCTTCTTGAAGTTGGCGACCGCCCACACATAGCCCAGGACGGTCAGCCCGGCGCACCAGGCGACGGCGGCGACGACGTGGCCGGTCGACGGCTCGGTGCCGAACAGCAGGCCGCGCAGCGTCTCGATGATCGGGGTGAAGGGCTGGTACTCGGCGAACTGTCGCACGCCGGCGCCCATCGTGTGCGCGGGGACGAACGCGCTGCTCAGGAACGGCAGCATGATCAGCGGCACGGTGGCCATGCCCGCGGACTCCACCGTCTTCGCGCCCAGGCCCATGGCGACGGTGAGCCAGCTGGTGGCGAACCCGAGGAACAGCATGAGGCCGATCGCGCCGAGCCACTCGGGGAAGCTCGCGTGCGGACGGAAACCCATCGCGAAGCCGACGCCGATGATGGCCGCGTCGGCGATCAGGGCACGCAGCGTCGTGGAGACGACGTGGCCGAACAGCACGGCGCCGTGCGAGACGTCCATGGCCTTGAACCGGTTGGTGATGCCCGTGGTCATGTCGCTGTTCACGGCCGCCGCGGTCGGCCCCAGCCCGTAGGTGATGGCCATGACGAGCAGGCCCGGCACGGCGTAGTCGACGTACTTGCCCTGGACCTTGAAGGCGCCGCCGAACACGTAGACGAACATGAGCATCATGACGATGGGAAACAGCACCGCGTTGAACACGGTGACCGGATTCCGCGTCGTGTGCTTGTAGTTGCGGCGCATCATGATGGCCGCGTCGCCGAACGACGTCGAGACACTGCTCACGGTGCGACCGCCTCCTTGTCGTTGATCAGGTTCTCGGTGGTGGTGCCGCCGCCGGCCGAGTTGTCGGTCAGGGCGAGGAAGACGTCGTCGAGGTCCGGTGTGTGCACCGAGAACTCCTGGGCGTTGATGTTGTTCTCGTCGAGCCGGCTCAGCAGGGCCAGCAGCGACCTCGACTCACCGTCGTTGGGCACCCGCAGGGTCAGCTCCTCGTCGTCCCGCGTGGCGCCGGGCAGCACCCGCGCCGCCACGTCGAGTTCGTGGACGTCGGCGAAGCGGAACCGGGCGTGGGTGCCGGGGATCTGGCGCTTGAGCTCCTCGGGGGTGCCCTGGGCGACCAGGCGGCCCTGGTTGAGCACCGCGATCCGGTCGGCGAGCTGGTCGGCCTCCTCGAGGTACTGGGTGGTCAGGAAGATGGTGGTGCCCTCGGCCACCAGCTCGCGGACGATGCTCCACATGGTGCGCCGGCTGCGCGGGTCGAGACCCGTCGTCGGCTCGTCCAGGAAGATGACCTCCGGGTCGCCGACCAGCGTCATCGCCAGGTCCAGCTTGCGGCGCATACCGCCGGAGTAGGTGCCGGCCATCTTGTCCGCCGACTCCACCAGATCGAACCGCTCCAGCAGCCGGGTGACCAGCTGGTCGGCCGCGCGCACGCGCTTCAGGTCCGCCACAAGCCGCAGGTTCTCCCGGCCCGACAGCAGCTCGTCCACCGCGGCGAACTGGCCGGTGACGCCGATGGCCGCGCGCACCTGCTTGGTCGCGGTCACCACGTCGTGACCGGCGACCCGCACCGTTCCGGCGTCGGCCTTCATCAGGGTCGTCAGGATGTTCACCGTCGTCGTCTTGCCGGCCCCGTTCGGGCCGAGCAGGGAGAAGATCGACCCTGCGGCGACATCGAAGTCGACGCCGTCGAGCACGACCTTGTCGCCGTATGCCTTGCGCAGCCCTGAAACTGCAATCGCTGAACTTCTCATGCTTCCACTTTCCTCTCCGGGCCTGTTACCCCCCTGTCACGGCGCTCGACTCCGTCTCGCCTGGTCACAGTCACGCGTCCGGCGGACGGCCGGCACCTGGTCAGCGGCCGCGGGCGCACTCCGCTTCGATCACGTCGAGCACCTCGCGGCCGTGGTCGACCAGATACATGTGGTCGCCGGTGAACTCCGCGTAGCTGAATTCGGCGGTGGTCGCGTCCTGCCACTGCCGGGCCTCCTCCGCGGTCACCAGGCCGTCGACGTCGCCGCGCAGCGAGCAGATCGGCACCGACACCGGCTCGTCGGTGCTCGGGACGTAGGCCTCGTGCATCTCGCAGTCGGCCTGCAGCGCCGGGAGGATGAGTTCCCGCATCTCCGGGTGGTCGAGCGCCTCGTGCCGGAACCCGGCGAACTCCTCGACCCTGGCGAGGAACTCCTCGTCCGGCAGGCCCGCCGCGCGCCGCTCGCGCTGGGTCCACGGCCCCGGCGAACCACTGACGACCAGCCGCTCCACGCGCACGTCGCGCTGCTTGAGGAGGTGCACCAGCTCGTAGGCGAGCACCGCGCCCAGGCTGTGCCCGAACAGCACGGTCCGCGCCCCCGCGCCGAGGTCCGCGACGACGTCGTCGATCGAACCCTTGGCCGCCTCGACGACGTTGCGGTACGGCGTCTCGAGGATCCGCCGCTCCCTGCCGGGCAGTTCGACCGAGGTCACGCGCCACCGGCCGGCGGCCAGCTCCCGCCACGGGTGGAAGAACGAGGGACCTGCCCCCGCGAACGGCACGCACAGCAGCGTGGTCTGTTCCCCGTGGTCGGCGGATGCGCTGGATTCCGTCACCCTGACCAACCCCCTTCACTTCTCTCGGATCGTGTGTTGAACGGTCGTCCCCGGCCCCGGCCGTGTCCTCGCCAGGGCCTGTCCGACCATGCGCGTCGTTGCCCGAAGGGCGGCCGCGCGGCGTCGGGTGCGTGCTCTCGGCGTGCCGGCCCCCGGTCCCCGCACCGGACGTACGTGGATCTGGCTCCGGTGCGGCGAGTGGCGGCACCGCCCACGCCGCCCAGGCAGTGGGGAGGGTGCAGGACGTCGCGGACCAGACGGGACTTTCGAAACACGCCCTAGGGCAGCTTGGGGCGGACGACCTCGAAGAACTGGGCCACCGGCGCGGGCATGTGCATCTCGTGGTGCGTGGCCTGCAGCTCGTGCACCTCCAGCTGACCGCCGACGTACGGCCGCCACAGGTGGGCGTACGACGTCTCCTCGAGGGCCGCGTGGAAATACAGCACATCGCCGCGGTAGACCGGGGAGTCGAAGTCGATCATGAGGGAGGTGTTGTTGGCCATGACCTTCGCCATGGTGTCCAGGAATCCCTGCCGGTTGCCCATGCGGATGTACTGACCGAAGTCGTCCTCCAGCTCCACCCGGTAGTCCGACGACTGCTTGTCGGCATGGACCTGCCTGAACCCGTGCCCGCCGGGCTGGGCGTCCAGGACGGCCACGAGGCGGACCTCGTGCCCGCGCCGGTCGAGGGCGTCCGCGACGGCCTGCACGACCGTGCCGCCGTAGGACCAGCCGATCAGGTAGAACGGCCCTTCCGGCTGGATCTTCAGGATCTGGTCGGCGTAGTCGTCGATCATCTCCTGGGCGGAGCCCGCGAGCGGTTCCACGCCGTCGGAGCCACGGGACTGCAGGGCGTAGGCCGGGCGGTCCTGCAGATGCGCGGCGAAGCTGTAGTACGCCCAGCCGAGCCCGCCGCCTCCGTGGAAGAACCACACCGGCGGCTTGCCCGTACCGGGATCGCCGTTCAGCGGCAGGACGACCGCGAAGGCGTCGGCGTCGTCGGCGGGCACGCCGCCGGCGAGCATCAGCGCGGCCAGCTCGGCCACCGTGGGGTACTTGATGATCGTCCTGATGGGGATGTCGATGTCGAACTCCTTGCGGATGCGGACGCTGAGCCGGGTGGCCAGCAACGAGTGCCCGCCGAGCGCGAAGAAGCCGTCGTCGATGCCGATGTCGTCCCGCCCGAGCAGCTCGCCGAAGAGGGCGCACAGCTTCTCCTCGAAGGCGTTGCGCGGCTCCCGGCCGGCCGCGGCGTGCGTGTCCTGCGCGGGCAGGGCGCGCCGGTCGAGCTTGCCGTTCGAGGTCAGCGGGATCTCTGCCAGCGGGATCAGCGCCGACGGCACCATGTAGTCCGGCAGCCGCTCGTGCAGGTACGCGGACAGCTCACCGGCGTCGACCGCGGCATCCGGCTCGGGCACCACATAGCCGACGAGGCGCTTGTCGCCCTCCTGGTACTCGCGCACCAGGACCACCGCCTGCGCCACGCCCGGGTGCCCGGCCAGCGCGTGCTCGATCTCGCCCAGCTCGATGCGGAAGCCCCGGATCTTCACCTGGGAGTCCGCCCGTCCCACGTACTCCAGCCGGCCGTTCCTGCTCCAGCGGACCAGGTCGCCGCTGCGGTACATGCGTTCGCCGGCCTCGCCGTAGGGGCAGGCGACGAACCGTCCCGCGGTCAGCCCGGGCCGACCGTGGTAGCCGCGGGCCAGGCCGTAGCCGGCCACGTACAGCTCCCCGGTCACGCCGACGGGCGCCGGCTTGAGGCTCTCGTCCAGGACATGGGCGCGCAGGCCCGGGACGGCCGGTCCGATCACGCTGGCCCGGTAGCGGGCGGCGGAGTGCTCGTCCAGGTCGATGCGGGTGACGTGCACGGTGGTCTCGGTGATGCCGTACATGTTCACCAGGACCGGCGCGTCGGAGGCGTGACGCGCGTACCAGTCCGCGAGGCGGCCCAGGTCGAGGGCCTCGCCACCGAACACCACGTAGCGCAGCGCCAGTTCCTGGCCGGGGGCTTCGGCGTCGGCCTGGATGAGCTGGTAGAAGGCCGAGGGCGTCTGGTTGAGGACGGTGACCCGTTCGCGGGCGAGGAGCCTCAGGAAGTCGGCCGGGGAACGGGAGACGTCGTAGGGGACGACGACCAGGCGGCCGCCGTACAGCAGCGGCCCCCACAGCTCCCACACCGAGAAGTCGAAGGCGTAGGAGTGGAAGAGGGTCCACACGTCGTCCGCACCGAAGGCGAAGTCCTCGGTGGCGGTGAACAGCCCGACCACGTTGCGGTGCGGGATCAGCACGCCCTTGGGACGGCCGGTCGACCCGGACGTGTAGATGACGTACGCGGGGTGTCCGGGGCGCAGGCGCGCCCGGCGCTCGGCGTCGGTCAGGTCGGCGTCCGGCTGTCCGGAGAAGGCCTCGGCCCGATCGAGGTGGACCAGCGGCAGGTCGTGGGCCAGGTCCTGTGCGGTGGTGTTGGTGCTGGTGGTGACCAGCAGGACCGGCTGGGCGTCCTCGACGATGTAGGCGATGCGGTCGGCCGGGGAGTCGGGGTCGATCGGCAGATAGGCGCCGCCCGCCTTGAGCACCGCGAGCAGCGCGACGACCAGTTCGGCCGAGCGCTCCAGGCAGACCCCGACCAGGGACTCCGGGCCCACGCCCTGGGCGACGAGGTGCCGCGCGAGCCGGTTGGCCCGGGCGTTCAGGTCGCCGTAGGTGAGCGTGGTGCCCTCGCAGGTCACCGCGGCCGCGTCCGTCCGCCGGGCCGCCTGCCGTTCGAACAGCTCGACCAGGGTGGCGTCGGGGATGTCGCGGCCGGTGGCGTTCACCTCCGTCAGCAGGTGCTCGCGCTCCGCCGCTCCGAGCACGTCGACGTCCCCCACCCGCATCGCCGGATCGGCGGCCAGCTGCTCCAGCACCCTGACGAGCCGGGCGGCGATGACCTCGGCCGAGTCGCGGTCGAACAGCTGGGTCGCGTACTGCAGGTCGCCCCGCAGCGCCCCCGACTCGTCCACGGTCAGGCTGAAGAACAGGTCGACCATGGCGGTCGACGGGATGGCCTGCTCGAACGTCACCTTCAGGCCGGGGATGTCGAGGTCCGGCTTCTGGTAGCTCTGCCAGGCGAACATCACCTGGAACAGCGGCTGGTAGGCGGCGGAGCGTTCCGGGTTGATGGCCTCGACCAGCAGGTCGAACGGCAGGTCCTGGTACTCGTAGGCGGTCAGCGCCTTGTCCCGCACCTGCGCGAGCAGGTCGGTGAAGGCCGGATTGCCGGACAGGTCGGCGCGCAGCACCTGGGTGTTGACGAAGAACCCGATCAGATCGGCGAGCGCCTCGTCGGTCCGCCCGGCGATCGGGCTGCCGATGGTCACGTCGTCCCCGGCGCCGAGCTTGCGCAGCAGCACCGCCAGGGCGGCCTGAAGGACCATCGACATGGTGGCCCCGCGTTCGTCGGCCAGTTTCTGCAGCCCGGCCGCGACCTTGGCCGGCACCGAGAGGCCGATCGTGTCACCGTGCGAGTTCGCGGCCGCGGGCCGCGGGCGGTCGAACGGCAGGTTCAGCGGCTGCGGCACCCCGTCCAGTTCCCCGCGCCAGTAGTCGATCTGCGCCGCGGCGACGCTCTCGGGGTCGGACGGGTCGCCGAGCACCTCGCGCTGCCACTGCGCGTACTCCTTGTACTGCACGGGCAGCGGCTCCCACCGGGGGGCGCGGCCGTCGCGGCGGGCGGTGTACGCCTGGATCAGGTCCCGCATCATGGGCGCGCTGGAGCTTCCGTCCGAGGCGATGTGGTGGACGACCACGACCAGCACGCGCTCCTCGGGGGATACGCGGAACAGGCTTGCCCGCAGCGGGAGTTCGGCGGCCAGGTCGAATCGGTGCGCGACGGCTTCGTCGATCGCGCCGGCCAGGTCCTCGGACGCCACCTCGACCACCCGCAGCCGCGGATCCGCCTGTTCCGTCGGCAGGATCCGCGAGTAGGGCTCACCGCCGTCGTCCGTCGCGTAGACGGTGCGCAGGATCTCGTGCCGGCCGACCACGTCACGGACCGCGGCGCCGAGCGCGGCCTCGTCCAGGGACCCGGTCAGCCGGAACGCCGCCGATATGTTGTAGGTCGCCGCCCCTTGCTCCAGTTGGTGCAGAAGCCACATACGGCGTTGTGCGAATGACAGCGGAATCATCGATTCACTCCTTAACGATCATCTGGCGCAGACTGGGGCGACGGGGAGCGGCCGATTCCTCCGACCACGCGGCGAGCGCGGCGACCGTCGGCAGGTCGAAGATCTTGCGGATGGGTATCTCGATCCCCAGCTCGGCACGGGCGCGGCTGATCAGCCGGGTGGCGAGCAGGGAGTGCCCGCCCAGCTCGAAGAAGCCGTCGTCGATGCCGACCCGGTCCATGCCGAGCACCTCGGCGAACAGCCCGGCCAGGGTCTCCTCGCGGGGAGTGCGGGGCGCCCGGTAGGCGGCGCCGGTGTACTCCGGTTCGGGCAGCGCGGCCCGGTCCAGCTTTCCGTTCGGGGTGAGCGGCAGCCGGTCGAGGACCATGAAGGCGGCCGGCACCATGAAGTCCGGCAGCCGCTGCGTGACGAAGCCGTGCAGTTCCCTGGAGTCCAGGCCGGCGCGGTCGCCGGCCGCGGCGTCGTCGCCGGTGACGGCCGGCACCACGTACGCGACCAGTTGCCTGCCGGTGCCGCTGCCGCGCCCGTCGCAGGCGAGGACGGCGGCCTGCGCGACGCCGGGATGCGCGGTGAGCGCGGCCTCGACCTCGCCGGGCTCGACGCGGAAGCCGCGCACCTTGACCTGCGTGTCCGCGCGGCCCACGTACTCCAGTCGGCCCTCTTCGCGGAGGCGGGCGAGGTCGCCGGTGCGGTACATGCGCGCGCCGGACGGGCCGAACGGGTCGGCGACGAAGCGCTCGGCGGTCAGCGCGGCGTGGCCGTGGTAGCCGCGGCCCACCATCCCGCCGACGTACAGCTCGCCGACCGCACCGGGCGGCACCGGCGCGAGGCCCGGGCCGAGGACGTAGGCGCGCATGTTGCCGAGCGGGGTGCCGACGGGTGCGCTGCCCGTCCAGCCGCGGGTGTCGTCGTCGACGGTGTGGGCGGTGGCGTAGAACGACTCGCTCTGTCCGTAGGCGTTGACGACCCGTACGCCCGGGAAGGCGGTGCGCACCTTGTCGACGAGCGAGGCGGGCAGGGCCTCGCCGGCGAAGACGACCGTCTCCACGCGGGTGCGGCCGGCGATCTCGTCGACGAGTTCGGCGAAGGCGGAGGGCACGGTGGAGACGACGCTGCCGCTCCAGCCCTTCCGCTCGCCCAGGACCAGGACGTCCCGGACCACTTCGACGACGCCGCCGGTGGCGAGGGTCGTGAAGATCTCGAACACCGACACGTCGAAGTTCACCGAGGTACCCGCGAGGAGCCGCTTGCCCGGCGCCAGGCCCACCCGGTCGGCGAGCCGCAGTACGCCGTTGACCACGCCCGCGTGGGTGATGGCGACGCCCTTGGGCTTGCCCGTGGAGCCGGAGGTGTACATGACGTACGCCAACTGCTGGGGGTGGTGCGGGACTTCGGGGCCGGTGTCGGGGCCGGACAGGTCGAGCGTGTCCAGGAGGACGTCCGGCGCGGTGTGCTCCGGCAGCGCCGCGACCGTCGCGGAGTCCGTCAGGACCAGGTGCGGGCGCGCCTCGTCGAGGACGGCGGTCAGGCGCCGGCTGGGGTACTTGGGGTCGACCGGCAGATACGCGCCGCCCGCCTTCAGCACCGCGAGCAGGGCGACCACGAGGTCCGCCGAGCGCGGC
Organism: Streptomyces sp. NTD91; assembly: GCF_059510455.1. Lineage (NCBI taxonomy): Bacteria > Bacillati > Actinomycetota > Actinomycetes > Kitasatosporales > Streptomycetaceae > Streptomyces > Streptomyces sp. NTD91. The sequence goes on along the minus strand of NZ_JCAJZW010000043.1, from coordinate 26,351 downwards.
AGCGACACCGCGACCACCGACTCACGTCCCACTCCGCGTCCGGCCAGTTCGCGCGCCAGGCGGCCCGCCCGGGCGTCCAGCTCGCGGTAGGTGAGCAACGTGCCCTCGGCCTCCACGGCGACCGCGTCCGGGGTCCGTGCCACCTGTGCCGCGACCAGCCCGTCGACCGTGATGTCCGGGGTCGCCACGGCCGTGTCGTTGAACTCGGTGAGCAGCCGCTCACGTTCGGCCGGATCGAGGATGTCGACGTGCGCGGCCTTCAGCCGGGGGGTGGTGGCGAGCTGCCGCAGGACGCGCACGAGGCGGGCCGCGAACCGCTCCACCGTGTCCCGGTCGAAGACACCCTGCGCGTACTGCAGGACGAGCTTCAGGTGCGGGTCGGTCGCCGCCAGGAGGGTCAGCGGGTAGTTGGTGGCCGTGGACGGGCGCAGACCGGTGAAGGCGAGGCCTCCGGCGGCGTCACCGGCGGCGCCGATGGCGTCCCGGTCGACCGGGTACGACTCGAAGACGACCAGTGTGTCGAAGAGGGACGGCAGGCCGGCCGCCTGCTGGATCTCGGTGAGGCCGTAGTAGTGGTGGTCCAGGAGAGCGGCCTGCCGGTTCTGCAGTCCGGTGAGGACCTCGGCGAGGGTGTCGCCGGGCGCGTGGGCGACGCGGACCGGAAGGGTGTTGATGAACATCCCGACCATCGAGTCGACGTCCGGCACGGCGGGCGGCCGTCCGGAGACGGTCGCGCCGAACACCACGTCCTGGCGGCCGGTGAGCTGTCCGAGCAGCAGCGCCCAGGCACCCTGGACGAGGGTGTTGACGGTGACGCCCAACTCGGCGGCCCGCCTGACGAGTTCGCGTGCCTCCTCGGTCGGGAGCGGAACGTCGAGCTGGTCGACGCCCTGCTCGCCCACGCCCTCGGAGCCGGGGGCGAGCAGGGTCGGCTCCTCGACCCCGTCGAGTTCGGCCGCCCACACCCGGGCCGACTCCTCCTCGTCCTGCCGGGCGCGCCAGGCCAGGAACTGCCCGAAGTCGCGGGTCGCGGGCAGGCCGGCCGGGTCGCCCCCGGACGCGTACAGCAGCAGCAGGTCCCGCATCAGCAGGGGCGTGGACCAGCCGTCGATCAGCACGTGGTGGGCGGTGAGCACCAGTTCGGCACGGCCGGGTTCGAGGACGGCGAGGGTCATCCGCAGCAGCGGCGGGGTGCGCACGTCGAAGTGGGTGGCCCGGTCCTCGGCGAGGAACCGCTCGAACGTCTCGGTCCGCTCCGCCTCGCCGACGGCGGTCAGGTCGAGGTACTGCCAGGGCAGGGTCACCGTCTCCGGCACGACCTGCACCACCTCGCCGTCCGCCCGGTCGACGAACGCCGCGCGCAGGCCGGCGTAGCGGCCCAACAGGGCCTGCGCGGCGCGGTGCATCCGATCGGGGTCGATGTCGCCGGACAGCTGGAAGACCAGCTGCATGTGATAGGCGTCGAAGGAGGATCCGGCCAGCGCCGTGTGGAACAGCATCCCGGACTGCACCGGTGTGGTGGGCCATATCGTGGCCATCTTGCCGAACCGGGCCTCCCAGGTGTCGATCTCGTCCTGGCGGACCTCGACCAGGGGTGCGTCGCTCGGAGTGAGCCCGCCGGCGTCCGGGGTCGTGGCGTGCCGGGCCAGGGCGGTCAGCGCCTCGACCCACAGCCCGGCCAGCTCGGTCACCTCGGCGCGGGTGAGCACTCCGGTGGGGAAGCCGAAGTAGGCGGTCAGCTCGTCACCGGCGGCCACCGCGTTGATCTCCAGCGCCGACAGCACCGGCATGTCCGCGTCGGGCGCGGCGATCAGGTCCCGGTGCGTGGTGTCCGGGGCCCAGCCGAGGCCCCGCAGCTCCTCGGGGATGTCGGCGCCGGAGGAGCGGCCCAGGTAGTTGAACCCGATCTGCGGTGCGCGCGCTCCGGCCAGTTCGGCGGCGGTCTCCTCGTTGAGGTGGCGCAGCAGGCCGTAGCCCATGCCGTTGTCCGGTACGGCCCGCAGCTGTTCCTTGACGGCCTTGACGGCCCGTGACGCGGCCGCGCCGCCGGCGAACGCGTCGTCCACGTCGACGCCCGCCAGGTCCAGGCGCACCGGGTACATCGCGGTGAACCAGCCGATCGTGCCCGACAGGTCGGCGCCGGGCACCAGGTGCTCCTCCCGGCCGTGTCCTTCGAGTCGCACCAGGGTCCCGGACGCGGACACGCCCCGTGCCTGGCGCCAGCGGGCCAGGGCCAGGGCCAGTCCGGTCAGCAGCCCGTCGTCGACACCGCCGCGGAACACGGCGGGCACCGTGGTCAGCAGGGTCCGTGTGACGTCCGCCGGCACCTGGACGCGCACGGTGTCCACGGTGGCCGTGACATCGCGTGCGGGGTCCAGCGACCGCGCGCCCAGCACCGGTTCGTCGGCGCGCAGGATCCGCTGCCAGACGGGCAGTTCGGCGATCCGCTGGGGGCTCGCCGCCTCGTCGGCCAGGGCGTGCGTCCACCGGCGCAGCGAGGTGCCCACCGCCGGCCGTGCCGAGGCGCGGCCGTCACGCACGCGCTGCCAGGCGGACACCAGGTCCGGCAGCAGGATCCGCCAGGACACCCCGTCGACGACCAGGTGGTGCAGCACGATCAGCAGCCGGTCCGCGTCGTCCGCGTCCGCGTCCGTGTTCGTGTTCGTGTTCGTGTTCGTGTCGGAGGTGAACCACACGAACTGCGCCATGACGCCCGCGTCCGGGTCCAGGCGGTCCGCGGCCGCGTCCAGTTCGGCCTGCACGTCGGCACCGGCGTAGCGGACTTCCCGCAGCAGGGCGCCGACGTCCACCCGGCCGGGCGGCTCCATCCGCAGGCCCGGCTGCTCCCGGTCGAGCCGGGAACGCAGCACGTCGTGCCGGTCCAGTACGGCCTGCAGCGTGGCGAGCAGGCCCGCACGGTCGATGTCCGCGGGCAGGGTCAGCAGCGCGGACATGCAGAACCGGCCGATGCCACCGCCGAGCGCGAGGACGTGGGCCGCCGTCGGCGGCAGCGGGGCCCAGCCCACGCCGCCGCCGGGCAGTTCGGCCAGGCCGACGGGTTCCTCTTCCCCCCGGCCCTCGACCAGTTCGGCGAGCCGGGCGACCGTGCGGTGTTCGAAGATCTCCCGGGTGCTGACCACGACACCGCGCGCCTTGGCCCGCGCCACGACCTGGATCGACCGGATGCTGTCGCCGCCGCTGGTGAAGAAGTCGTCGTCGATGCCCACCTGCCCGGCGTCGAGCACGTCGGCGTAGACCTCGGCCAGGACCCGCTCCGCCTCGCTGCGCGGCGCCCGGTAGGCGGCGCCGGTGAACTCCGGCTCGGGCAGCGCGGCCCGGTCCAGCTTGCCGTTGGCGTTGAGCGGCAGCCGGTCCAGCACCAGGAACAGGGTGGGCACCATGTAGTCCGGCAGCCGCTCGGCCATGAACCGCCGCAGCTCCGCCACCGGGACCTCGGCGTCCGCCGCCGGCGCCACATATCCGACGAGTCGTCTGCCGCCGGTGTGGTCCTCCCGGGCCATGACCGCTGCCTGGGCGACCTGGGGGTGCCGGGCGAGGACCGTCTCGATCTCGGTCGCGTCGAGGCGGATGCCGTTGATCTTGACCTGGGTGTCGGCCCGGCCGGCGTACCTCAGCCGGCCGTGCTCGTCCCACTGGGCCAGGTCGCCGGTGCGGTACATCCGGGTGCCGGCGGGGCCGAAGGGGCAGGGCACGAACCGTTCCGCGGTCGCGCGGCCGTTGCGGTGGTAGCCGCGGGCGACCAGGCCGGTGACGTACAGTTCGCCGATCACACCGGGCGGAACCGGTGCCAGTTCCGGCCCCAGGACGTGGGCGCGCATGTTGGCGAGGGGGGTGCCGACCGGGATCGCGCCGGTTCCGCTCCACTGCTGGGGGAGCGTGAAGGTGGAGGCGTAGAAGCTCTCGGTCTGCCCGTAGGCGTTGACGACACGGACTCCGGGCAGGGCCTGGCGCACCTTGTGGACCAGGTCGGCCGAAAGCGCCTCACCGGCGAAGACGACGGTGCGCACGTCGAGCGCGGCGGCCTCGTCCAGGAGTGCGGAGAACACCGACGGCACGGCACTGACGGTCGTGCCCGACCATCCGCCGCGCTCGGCGAGTTCGAGGACGTCACGGACGATCTCGACGCACGCCCCGGCGGTGAGCGCGGTGAAGATCTCGAACACGGACACGTCGAAGTTCACCGACGTCGCGGCGAGCATCCGCGACCCCTCCCCGACCGCGACCGTACGACGCAGATCGCGCACCCCGTTGACCACGGCCGCATGCGTCACGGCCACGCCCTTGGGCGTCCCGGTCGAGCCCGACGTGAACATCACGTAGGCCAGGTTGTCCGGGCCGGTCCGCACGTCCGGGGCTTCGACGGCGCGGCCGTCGAGGCACAGGTCGTCGAGGTGGAGGACGGGCGTGCGGCTCTTCGCCACGGTCGCCGCCGTCGCGTAGTCGGTCAGGACCAGCGCGGGATCGGCCGTCTCGAGCAGGAGGTCGACGCGGGTGGCGGGGTAGCCGGGGTCGATCGGCAGGTAGGCGCCGCCGGCCTTGAGCACGGCCAGCAGCGCGACCACCAGGTCCGCCGAGCGCGGCAGCGCCACGGCGACCAGCACGTCCGGCCCGACGCCGCGGTCCCGCAGCACCGCCGCCAACCGGTTGGCCCGGGCGTCCAACTCCCGGTACCGCAGCTCGGTGTGCCCGGACACCACAGCGGTCGCGTCGGGTGTCCGGGCCACCTGTGCGGCGACCAGCTCCGGCACCGTCGCCCGCTGCACCGGGGCCGTGGTGTCGTTCAGCTGTGCCAGCCGGTCCCGTTCGGCACCGGTGAGCACCTCCACCGCGCCGAGCCGCGTCCCGGGATCGGTGACCACCTGCCGCAACACGCGCACATAGCGGTCGACGAGGCTCTCGGCCGTGGCGTGCTCGAAGAGTTCCGTCGCGTACTCCAGCCGGCCGTACGCGCCGCCGGACGGAGCCGGGACGATGTTGAAGAACAGGTCGAACTTCGCCGTACCGGTGCCCGCCGGGACGGGGCTCACCCGCAGACCGGGTATCTCGATCCGCGACCACTCGAACTGCCAGGCCAGCATCACCTGGAACAGCGGCTGGTAGGAGGTGGTGCGCTCCGGGCTCAGCAGCTCCACCAGGCGCTCGAACGGCACGTCCTGGTTGTCGTAGGCGGCCAGGGCCCGGTCGCGCACCTGCTCGAGCAGTTCGCCGAACGACGGGTTGCCGGACAGGTCGACGCGCAGCACCCAGGTGTTGGCGAAGAAACCGATCAGGTCGTCGAGCTGTTCGTCGGCGCGCCCCTCGATCGGGCTGCCGATCGTGAGGTCGTTGCCGGCCCCGACGTGGTGCAGGAGCACCGCGAGCACGGCCTGCGCGACCATCGGCGCCGTGCCGCCGCGCTCCGCGGCCAGCTTGCCGATCCCGGCGAGCAGGTCCGCGTCCAGCTCGAAGTCGACATGGCCGCCGTCGTGACCGGCCGCCGTCGGCCGCGGCCGGTCCAGCGGCAGCTGCACCGGCTGAGGCACCCCGGCCAGTTCGCCGCGCCAGTACTCCAGCTGCGCCGCGGCGATGCTCTCCGGGTCCTCCTCGTCGCCGAGCAGCTCCCGCTGCCACAGCGTGTAGTCCTTGTACTGCACGGCGAGCGGCGCCCACTGCGGCGTCTCGCCCCGGTGGCGGGCCGCGTACGCCGCCAGCAGATCCCGCAGGAACGGCGCCATCGACGCCCCGTCCGCGGCGATGTGGTGGAACACGAACACCACCACGTGATCCTGCGGGGTCACGCGCAGCACGGTGGTCCGCAGCGGGAGTTCCCTGTCCAGCTCGAAACCCTCGCACGCGGCCTGCTGCAGCGCGGCGTCCACCGCGTCGGCGGCGACGTCGGTCACCCGAAACGGCGCGGCCGCCTCCTGGGCAGGCAGGATCCGCTGCTCCGGCGTGCCGTCGGCGTTCTCGGCGACCACGGTGCGCAGGCTCTCGTGCCGGGTGACGACGTCCCCGACCGCCGCGGCCAGGGCCGCCGTGTCCAGCGGCCCCTGAAGGCGCAGCACGAACGGGATGTTGTAGGTCGCGGACGGGCCTTCCAGGCGGTGCAGGAACCACAGCCGGCGCTGGGCGAAGGACAGGGGGATCATCGACGCGGCTCCTCAACGGTCATCTGGCCCAGCCGGGGACGCAGCCGGGGGCGGTTCGACGTGCCCAGTTCCTCGATCCGCTCCGCCAGCAGGGCGACGGTCGGATTGCGGAACACGGTCGTGACCTTCACGTCGGCGTTCAGTTCGTTGCGGATGCGGCCGACCAGCCGGGTGGCCAGCAGCGAATGCCCGCCGCGGCTGAAGAAGTCGAGGTCGATGCCGACCTCCGTCAGTCCGAGCAGCTCGGCGAAGAGGCGGCACAGGACTTCTTCGGTGTGGTTGCGCGGCGCTCGTCCGGCCGGTTCCTTGGTGTAGTCCGGTGCGGGCAGCGCCTTGCGGTCGAGCTTTCCGCTCGGTGTCGTGGGCAGCTCGACGAGCGGCACGATCGCCGAGGGGACCATGTACTCCGGCAGCCGCTCGCGGATCTGGCCCGTCAGGGCCGTCAGGTCCAGCGCTGCCGGATCGATGTCCTTGCCCGGCACGACGTACCCGACCAGACGCTGGTCGTCGGCGCGGTCCTCGCGCACGACCACGACCGCCGCGTCGACGTCCGGGTGCGCGGTCAGCGTCTGTTCGATCTCGCCGAGCTCGATGCGGAAGCCGCGCACCTTGACCTGGAAGTCGGTCCGGCCGATGTACTCCACCTGGCCGTCGGTGTTCCACCGCACCAGGTCACCGGTGCGGTACATCCGGGTGCCCGGCTCGCCGAACGGGCAGGCCACGAACCGGCTCGCGGTCAGCCCGGTCTGCCCGAGGTAGCCCCGGGCGAGCCCGGTACCGGCCAGGTACAGCTCGCCGGCGACGCCGGCCGGGACCGGGCGCAGCGCCGCGTCCAGGACGTACACCTGGGTGTTCCAGATCGGTGCGCCGATCGGCACCCGGTCCGCGCCCGGCACGTGCTGCCACGCCGTGACCTCCACCGACGCCTCGGTGGGCCCGTAGAGGTTGTGCACCCCGCAGCCCGGCAGCACACCGGCCGCCTTGTTGGCCAGCGCGGGCGGGAAGGCCTCGCCCGCGACCTCGATCCAGCGAAGGCTGGTGCACTCCTTGGCCGCCGGCTCGGCGACGAACGCCTCCAGCAGGGAGGGCACGAAGTCGGCGCCGGTCACCCCTTCGCGCTGGATCAGCTCGGCGAGGTAGGCCGGGTCCCGGCGCCCGTCCGGACGCGCGATGACGACCGCGGCCCCGACCTGCAGCGGCGCGAACAGCTCCGGCACCGACACGTCGAAGCTCGCCGTCGTGCTGAGCAGGACCCGGTCCTCGGGCCCGACGCCGAAGTGCGCCAGCCCCCACGCCAGCCGGTTCATGATCGACCGGTGCGCCACCTGCACGCCCTTCGGCCCGCCGGTGGAACCGGAGGTGAAGATGACGTACGCGGCGTGGTCCGGGGACAGGGCACGCTGCGGGTTCGTCTCCGGGTAGGCGGAGACGTCCGGGAGGTTCTCGTCCAGGACCAGCAGCGGCCGTGCGCTGTCCAGGACATGCCGCACCCGGTCCTCGGGCAGCTCCGGGTCCACCGGCACATAGGCCGCCCCCGCCTTCACCACCGCGTACAGCGCCACCAGCAGGTCCACGGAGCGCGGGATCTTCACCGCGACCAGCTGCTCGGGACCCGCGCCCTGCTCCGCCAGCCAGTGCGCCAGCCGGTTCGCACGCCGGTTGAACTCTCCGTAGGTCAGCGTCTCCTGCTCGCCGATCAGCGCCACCCGGTCCGGGTCGCGCTCCGCCTGGGCCTCGAACGCGCCCGGCAGGGTGCCGGCGGGCACCGGGTGGGCCGTGTCGTTCACCCGGCGCACCAACCGGTCCCGCTCGTCCTCGCCGAGCACCTCCACCGTGCCCACCGGAACCGTCGGGTCCTGAAGCACCTGTTCCAGGACCCGGACGAGCCGTGCGGCGATCACCTCGGCCGCGCCGCGGTCGTAGAGGTTCCGCTGGTAGTCGAGGGAGAGCCGCAGATAGGGGTCGGAGGAGTTGAGGGTGAGCGGGTAGTGCGAACCCGCGAACGGCCGGATGGCGTCGATCGTGAAGCCGGCCGAGGCGTTGGCGTCGACGATGCCCGCGCGGTCGATCGGGTAGTTCTCGAACACCACGATCGTGTCGAACAGCGAGGGCAGCCCGACGCCGCGCTGGATGTCGGCGAGGCCGTAGTAGTGGTGGTCGAGCAGGCTGATCTGCCGGTTCTGCAGGTCGGTGATGACCTCGGCCAGGCTGTGGTCCGGCCGGCACACGGCCCTGGTCGGCAGGGTGTTGATGAACAGGCCGACCATTTCGTCGGAGCCGGTCAGGTCCGCCGGGCGGCCGTTGACGGCGGCGCCGAACACCACGTCGTGCTGCCCGGTCAGCTTCGACAGCAGGACCGCCCACGCGCCCTGCAGCAGCGTGTTGAGGGTGACTCCGAGTTCCGCGGCGCGCCGGGCGAGTTCGCGTCCCTTGTCGATCGACAGCGGTACCTCGACCCGTCCGAGGGCGGTCGCCTCCCCCGCGGAGGGCAGGTCGGCGGCCACGAGGGTCGGCTGGTCGAATCCCTCCAGCTCGGCCTGCCAGCGGGCCGCGGACGCCTCCCGGTCCTGCCGGGACAGCCAGGCCAGGTAGTCGCCGTAGGAGCGGACGGGGGCGAGGTCTTGGGTCTCGGCGTACAGGCGGATCAGGTCCGTGATCACCAGCGGCGACGACCAGCCGTCGAACAGCGTGTGGTGCGCCGTGATGACGAGTTTCGCCCGCTGCGGCCCGCAGGTGAGCAGGGCCAGGCGGAACAACGGCGGCCGGGCGGGGTCGAGTTGGTCGGCCCGGTCGTCGGCCAGGGCCTTGTCGAGCGCGGCGTCCTGCTCGGCCTCGCTCCACCCGGTCAGGTCCAGGTGCCGCCAGGGCAGGGCGACGTGTTCGGCCACGATCTGCACCGGGTCGCCGTCGGCCGCGGTCAGGAAAGCGGAGCGCAGGTTCGGGTACCGCTCGAGCAGCGCCTGTCCGGCCGCCCGCATGCGCTCGGGGTTGACGTGCCCGGACAGGTGCAGCACGAACTGCATGTGGTAGACGTCGAAGGTGCCGTCGGCGAGCGCCGCCTGGAACTGGATGCCGGACTGTCCCGGGGCCTGTGGCCACACCTCGACCAGCCGGCCGTAGCGCTCCTCCCAGTCCTCGATCTCGTCCTGGCGCACCGAGACCAGCGGGGCGTCGGAGGGCGTGAGCCCGCCGATGTGCGGGCGTGCGGCGTACGCGGCCATGCCGTGCAGCACCTCGACCCACAGCTCGGCCAGTTCACCCGCCCGCTCGCGGGACAGCACCCCGGTGGGGAACATGAAGGCCGCCTGCAGCCGGGGGCCGTCGGCGGTGTCCGTGACGACCGAGTTGACCTCGAGCGCGGACAGCGCGGGCAGGTCCGGGTCGGGCGTCGCGATCAGCTCGGCGGACCAGGACGCCGGCCCCCAGCCGTGCGCGCGCAGGTGCTCGGGCACGTCGGTGTCGGAGATCCGGCCGAGGTAGTTGAAGCCGATCTGCGGCGCCGGGTACTCGGCGAGCTGCTCGGCGGTCTCCGGGTTCAGGTAGCGCAGCAGTCCGTAGCCCAGGCCCTTGTCCGGGACGGCGCGCAGCTGCTCCTTGACCAGCTTGACCGCCTGGCCGGCCGCGGGGCCGCCGACCAGTACGTCGGCCAGGTCCACGCCCTGCACATCCACCCGGGCCGGGTACATGGCAGTGAACCATCCGACCGTCCGGGAGAGGTCGGCACCGGGCACGGCCTCCTCCTCGCGGCCGTGGCCCTCGAGGCGGACCAGGGTCGAGCGCTCCGTTCCGCGCCACCGGTCGACCGCGAGGGCGAGCGCGGCGAGCAGCACGTCGGTTCCGGTGCCCTTGAACGCGGCGGGCAGCCTGGTCAGCACGGCCTCGGTGACCTCGACGGACAGCTCGATCCGCACGGTGTCGAGCGTGGACCACACGTCCACGGCCGGGTCGAACGCCCGGGTGCCCAGCGGGGGGTCGGCCGCCTCGAGCAGGTCGCGCCAGTACGCCAGTTCCGCCTCGCGCTCCGGCGAGAGCGCCTCGTCCTGGAGCGCCGCCGCCCAGCGGCGGGCCGAGGTGCCGACGGCGGGCAGCTCGGGCGCCCTGCCGGAGCGGACCTGCTGCCACGCCTCGGCGAGGTCCGACATGAGGATCCGCCAGGAGACGCCGTCCACCGCCAGGTGGTGCAGCACCAGCAGCAGCCTGCCCGCACCGGACGGTGCGGCGAACCAGACGAAGTCCGCCATGGTCCCGGCCTCCGGGTCGAGCCGGCCGACCGAGGCGTCCAGCTCCTCCCTGGCCGCCTGAAGCACGGACGGCTCGTCCCAGCCGCCGTCGCAGTCGACGCGGTGGATCAGGCCGGCGGCCCGCACGGAGCCCGCCGGGCGTACGACGAGGGAGGGTTCCTCGCCGCGTACGAGCTGCGCGCGCAGCAGGTCGTGCCGGTCGAGCACGGCGTCCAGCGTCGCGGCGAGGCCGTCGGCGTCGATGCCGACGGGCAGTTCGAGGACGATCGACATGGCGAAACGGTTCGTCCCGCCGCCGTGCTCGAACACCTGCCGCGCCACCGGCTGCAGCGGCACCGGGCCTACACCGCCGCCCTCGAGTTCGGCGAGCACGGGCCCGAGGCCCTGGCGGGCGGAGGCCACCTCGGCGAGGCGGGCCGCCGTGCGGCACTCGAAGATCTCCCGCGTGCTCAGCTCCAGGCCCCGGGCCCGGGCCCGCGCCACCACCTGGATGGAGCGCAGGCTGTCGCCGCCCACCGCGAAGAAGTCGTCGTCGACGCCGACCCGGTCCACACCGAGCACGTCCGCGTACGCCGCGGTGATGATCTTCTCTGCCTCGGTGCGCGGCTCGCGGTAGGTCTCACCGAGGAACTCCGGCTCGGGCAGCGCCTTGCGGTCCAGCTTGCCCGTCGGTCCGAGCGGCAGCCGGCCGAGGGCCACGAAGGCCGAGGGCACCATGTAGTCGGGCAGCCGTGCCGCGACGAACTTGCGCAGCTCGGCGGCGGAGGCACCGGACTGCACGTCCACGTCGCCGATACCACCGGCGCCGTCGTCACCGACGGCCCCCTCACCGGTGTGCACCACGTACGCGACGAGCCGCCGCCCGCCCGAGGGCACCTCCCGGCTGATCACCACGGCCTCGCTGATGCCTGGGTGCGCGGTGATCGCGGCCTCGACCTCGGCCGTCTCGATGCGGAAGCCGCGCACCTTCACCTGGCCGTCGCCGCGGCCGACGCACTCCAGCTGTCCCTGCGCGTTCCAGCGGGCCAGGTCGCCGGTGCGGTACATCCGCTCGCCGGCGGGGCCGAACGGGCTGGCCACGAAGCGCTCGGCGGTCAGTCCCGGGCGACCGTGGTAGCCGCGGCCCAGGCAGGTCCCGACCACGTACAGCTCACCGATCACACCCTGCGGCACCGGGGCGAGTCCCGGGCCGAGGACGTAGGCGCGCATGTTCCCCAGCGGGGTGCCGATGGGCGCGACGTCGCCCTCCGCCCACTCCTCACCGGCCGCGAGGGAGAACGTGGTGGCGTAGAAACTCTCGCTCTGCCCGTAGGAGTTGACGATCCGCACGCCGGGCAGGGCCTCGCGCACCTGTCGCACCAGCCGGCCCGGGAGCACATCGCCAGCGAACACGACCGTGCGCACCTCGGGCGCCTTGTGCAGCTGGCCGACCAGTTCCCCGAGCACCGAGGGAACCCCGCTGATCACCTGGCCGTCCCAGCGTTCCCGCTCGCCGAGCGCCAGCGCGTTGGGCACCAGCTCGGCCGTGCCGCCGGTGGTCAGGGTGGTCAGCAGCTCGAAGACCGAGACGTCGAAGTTGACCGAGGTGCCGGCCAGCATCCGCCAGCCGGACGGGGTGTCGAGGACGCGCACCAGTTCCCGCACGCCGCCCACGACACCCCGGTGGGTGATCGCCGCGCCCTTCGGCTTGCCCGTGGAGCCGGAGGTGTACATCACGTACGCCAGGTTGTCCGGGGCCAGCGGCGCGATCCGGTCCAGGTTGCGCGGCGCCTGCGCGGGCGTCTCCCATTCCGCACGCCGGTCGAGGTTGACGCACGCCATCGCGCCCTGCGGCAGCTCCTGCCAGGTCGCGGTGTCGGTAACCGCGAACCGCGGGGCCGCTTCGGACAGCACGCTCTCCGCCCGCCCGCTGAGGTACTGCGGGTCCAACGGTACGTACCCGGCACCGGACTTGAGGATGCCGAGCAGGCCGGCAACCAGGTCCTCGGTGCGCGGGAGCGCCAGGGCCACCAGGTCCTCCGGACCGGCGCCGCGCCGGATGAGCTCCCAGGCGACGCCGTTCGCCCGGTCGTCGAGCTCCCGGTAGGTCAGCGTCCGGTCCTCGCACACGAGCGCCGGGGCGTCGGGCGTCCTGGCGACCTGGGCCTCGAACAACTCCGGGACGGTCACCTCGTGCGCCGCGGTGGCGGTGGCGTTGAACTCGGTGAGCAGCCGCTCCCGCTCGGCCGCGTCCAGCACGTCGACGGTGCCGATGGTGCGCTCGGAGTCGGCCACGAGCCGGCCCAGGACGCGGACGAACCGCTGCGCGATGCCCTCGGCCGTCTCCCGGTCGAAGAGGCTGGTGGCGTACTCCAGACGGCAGTTCGCCCCGCCGGAGCCGTTCGGGATCAGGTCGAAGAACAGGTCGAACTTGGCCGTGCCGGTCTCCAGCCGCTCGGCCCGCACGTCGAGGCCGGGCAGCTGCATGGGCGGCACGGGCGGCTGCCAGGAGAGCATGACCTGGAAGAACGGGTTGTAGGCCGTGGACCGGTCCGGGTTGAGCAGCTCCACCAGCCGCTCGAACGGCATGTCCTGGTTGTCGTACGCGGCCAGCGACCTCTCCCGCACCTGTTCCAGCAGCCGGCGGAAGGTCGGGTTCCCGGAGAGGTCGACGCGCAGTACCCAGGTGTTGACGAAGAACCCGACGAGGTCGCGCAGTTCCTCGTCGGTGCGGTCCGTGATCGGCGCGCCGATGGACACGTCGTCACCGCACCCGAGGTGGTGCAGCAGCACCGCGAGCGCCGAGTGCATGACCATCGACACCGTGGTGCCCGCTTCCGCGGCCAGCTGCTCCACGGCGGCGAGCAGGTCGGGCCCGACGGAGAACGGGATCCGGTCGCCGTCGGGGTTCATCACCCTCGGGCGCGGACGGTCCGTGGGCAGCGCCAGCGGTTGCGGCAGATCTGCCAACGCTTCGCGCCAGTAGGAAAGTTGCCGGGCGGCGGTGCTGTCGGGGTCGGACTCGTCACCGAGCACGTCCCGCTGCCACAGCGTGTAGTCCGCGTACTGCACCGGCAGCGGCTCCCACCCCGGGGCCCGGCCCTCGGTGCGGGCCGTGTAGGCGGTGGTGAGATCGCGGAACAGCGGCCCGAAGGACTCGCCGTCCACGGCGATGTGGTGGGCCACGACGACGAGGGTGTGCTCGTGCGGCCCGGACCGCACCAGGCGGGCGCGGATCGGCGCGTCGGCGGCCAGGTCGAAGGTCGCGGTGGCCACCTCGTCGACCGCCGCCGCCCGTTCGTCCTCGCCCGCGACCTCGACCACCGGCAGGTCGAACGGCTGCCGTCCGGACGGCAGCACCTGCTGGTGCGGGACACCGTCGTCGTCCTCGACGATCACCGTGCGCAGCACTTCGTGCCGGTCGATGACATCGCGGAGCGCCGCCTCGAGCGCTCCCGCGTCCAGCTCACCGGTCAGCCGCAGGGCGAAAGCGCCGTTGTAGGTCGGCGACGGGCCTTCGAACCGGTCCACGAACCACAGCCGACGCTGCGCGAACGACAACGGGATCATTGTGTCTCCAAATCGGCAAACCAGTGAGCAGGTGGTGTCGGTCAGCCCTGGTCGAGCAGGGTCAGGAGTTCGTCGTTGTAGAAGTCGTCGATGGAGCACGCGCCCGACAGCGTCGAGAAGTAGCGGTCGATGTGTTCCTGGTGGCCGACCAGCTTGCGCAGCATGTCCGTACGGCCCTCGGGCTTGAGTTCGGCCACGTTGAGCGCGCCCTGGTAGTGGCTGAGGGCTTCGCCGCCCAGGTCGTTCTCGTAGCGCCGCAGCGCCGCCTTGAGCGCCTCGTCGTCGTGCAGCCGCTCCCCGATGTGGTCGGTGAGCGACTGGGCCTGGACGAAGGCCTCGGTGATGCCGCGGGCGGTGATGGAGTCCTTGTGGTTCACCGCGTCGCCGACCAGCACCCACCCGGGCCCGTAGGCCTTGCGGAAGTAGTTCTCCTGGTGTCCGGTGCCGTACAGCTGCTCCTCCCGCTTGCCGGACTGCATCCGCTCCCACAGCTCGGGCGCCGTCGTGCGGAAGGCGTCGAGGTAGGCCGGCTCCACGTTCCTGCGGACCTCGTTGTAGTCGTCCTGCGGGAAGTAGGCCATGAGCAGCGTGAGGTCGTCGTTGGTGGGCAGGACACCGATCCAGCGTCCCGGCCGCTCGTACAGCTCGAAGTTCGCGGGGACCCCGGACCAGTAGCTGTAGTAGGTGGTCGTCATCCGCGGGTGCTCGATGACGTTCTCCGCGCCGACCTTGCGTGCCACCAGCGAGCGCATGCCGTCCGCGCCGACGACCAGACGTGCCCGGTCCGTCGCCTCGGCGCCGCCCGGAGTGGTGTACCGCACCCCGACGACCCGGTCGTCCTCCCACACCAGGTCCCTGACAGCGCAGCCCTGCCGGAACTCCACGCCGGCCGCCACGGCACCGTCCGCGAGGATCGGGTCGAGCACGTACCGCCGCGGCGCGTACGTGGTCGTCAGGCCGTCGATCGGCAGGGAGAAGCCCTCGATGCGGACATCGGGCCCCTGGTAGCTCTGGCGGGTGATCGGCTGGGCGCCCGACTCACGGATCCGGTCGAGCAGCCCCCACCGGTTCAGCAGCGCCACGCCCTGCATGTGGAGGTAGTGCGAGGACAGCGTGTCCTGCGGGAACTTCGCCTTCTCCAGGAGCAGGACGCGATAACCCTGCCGGGCGAAGAGCATGGCCGTCGGCGAACCCGCACAGCGGGCACCTATGACAATCACGTCGTACATGGCGGCGCCTCTCTTTCTAATTGGTGACCGCGCTCAGGGATTCGATGTAGGCGGAGATCGACGCCACCGTCGGGTTGAGGAAGAGCTGGTCCATCGGCACCTCGGCGCCCAGCTCCTCGATGAAGGCACCCTGGATCCTGACCATGATCACGGACTGGCCGCCCAGGGCGAAGAAATCGTCGTCGGCCGAAATGTCATCGCGCTGCAGTTCCCGGCACCAAATGGCGCGCACGCGGTCGGCAATCATCACAGTCCTCTCGTTCGTCGGCAAGGTCCGTCGACTATGCCGCCGTGCCGCTGTACTGGTTCTCGAGTGAATGGGCCAGCGCCGCGCGGTCGACTTTTCCGTGGGGGCTCAGGGGAATGCGCGTGATGTTCACGAACCTGGCCGGGACCATGTTCCGCGGCAGTGTCTGCAACAGGCCCGTGCGCAGGTCGTCCTCGGCGAGTTCGCCGCCCGACGGGACGACGAACGCGGTCAGTTCGGCCTCCCCGGCGTCGGTGTACGTGACCGCCACGGCGGCCTCCCGGACCCCGGGCAGCCTGCCGAGCGCACGCTCGATGTCGGTGGGGTCGATGCGCATGCCCCGCACCTTCACCTGCGCGTCCATCCGGCCGGCGACGACGAGGTCGCCCGCCTCGTTGACGTAGCCGCGATCACCGGTGCGGTACACCCGGCGTGGCTCGCCGTCGACCACGATGGTCGTGAACTTCTCGTTCTCGGGGCCCGAGCCGCCCAGGTAGCCGGCGCCGACACCGGCCCCGGCGATGCAGATCTCGCCGTACTCCCCCGGCGCGACACCGCGCAGGTCCTCGTCGACGAGGTGGATGTCGGTGTTGTAAGCCGGCGTGCCGACCGGGGCGATGTCCTGCTCGCAGGGCCGGTGCCCGGCGAGGTCGTACGACGTGGCGACGTCCGTGCACTCGGCGACGCCGTACTGGTGCAGGAGGGTGCAGTAGTTGCCCTCGCGGCTCACCCAGTCCGCGATCCGCTCGTACTTCAGCGGCTCGCCGCCGAAGAGCACGTAGTCGAGCTGGGTGAGCGCGTCACCGCCGCGTGCGGTCTCCCAGTCCACCAGCAGGTACAGCGTGCTGGAGGCACAGTGCACCGTGCGGATGTCGTGCTCGGTCAGCAGCCGGTACGCCAGCATGGCGTCGAAGTTCCGGCTCCCCATCAGGTACTGGGTGGCGCCGCAGAACAGCGCTGTCATCAGGGCGCGCTGGGACAGGTCGAAGCCGAAGGCGCTGACGACCAGGTTGTTCGAGGCGCTGTCCAGGTGGTACTCGAGCTTCAGCCAGTTCATCAGGTTGAACCAGCCCTCGTGCCGTACCGCGGTCAGCTTCGGCGTGCCGGTCGAGCCGGACGTGAAGACCGCGTAGCAGATGTCGTCCCCGGTGACCGGGACGTCCGGAGCGGTCGCCGGGAGACCCGCCAGGTGGCCGGAGAGCTGCTGGAGGTCGATGACGTCGACGGCCGCCGACTCGACCATCCGGGCCGTCGCGTCCGAGGCCACGATCAGGGCGAGATCGGGGACCTGGCCCAGCAGCAGCTGGAGCCGCTGCGCCGGGTAGGCCGGGTCGAACGGCACATAGGCCGCGCCGGCCTTCAGCGTGCCGAGGATGGCGACGAGCAGGTCGGCCGAGTAGTCGAGGCAGACGCCGACCTTCGCGCCCCGGCCGTGTCCGCGCACGGCGAGGAACTGCGCGAACCGGTTGGCCCGCGCGTCCAGCTCGGCGTACGTCACCTGCTCGGCTCCGCAGACGACGGCGAGGGCATCCGGGGTGGCCGCCGCATGGGCCTCGAACTGCTGGTGGACGACGGGCGCCGGGGGCAGGGCGACCCGCTTTCCCTGAAGGATCATGAACTGACTCCGATGTGAGAGGTGTCCGGTCGGACGAGCCGCCGGCACACCCCGGCGAACGGGCTTGCCGGCACCTTCGGGGGCGTGCGCCTAGGCGGTGCGCGTCCCGGGGATGCGCCGGTCGGCGGTCTCGAGCAGCTGGGCCACCCACTTGTCGACGGGCAGGCCGTGCGCGGCTGCGGCTTTCGAGAAGTGCTCCAACTGGCCGGCGGACAGCTCGATGGTGAGCGTGGTGACCTGCTGCCGGCGCTGGTCGGCGCCGGCCGCCTCGGCCAGCCGGGGCACCTCCTGCTGCTCGTCGCGGGTGCCCGGGGTGACCTCGGCGGTGTCGTTCTGCACGGCCAGGCTGGCGCGCACCGCCCTGCGCAGTTCGTTGCGCGACCACTTCTGCTGTTCGGCCTTGCGCAGCCAGTAGTCCTGTTCCGGCGGCGACAGCCGGGCCACCTCGGCGTGGTGGGCGAAACTGAGGCCGTCCCGCCTGCGGTGGTGCTCGAAACGGCGGGCGACCCATGCGTAGTTGCGCAGGGTCTGGTAGTCGAGCCCGGTGCGCTCGATGGCCTCCTTGTAGCGCCGCCACCCGTAGGTGGCCTCGCCGTAGATCAGCCAGTCGGCGAGCCACCACGCCGAGGAGTTGACCAGCTCGCGCAGGTTGGTCCCGATCTGCTCCCAGGACCGCTCCGGCAGGTTCTGCGGGAAGAGCAGCCCGGACTTGCGCACCTTGGCCTGGGTCCCCACGAAGGACAGGAGCACATCGCGCTGTGCCGGTTCACCGCTGTCGTCCACCGGAATCGCCTTGTACCTGCTCGCGGTTCTCACAGCGCCCGTCACTACCTTCATCTCCCAACTCAGCCCATCTTTTCGGGTGTCGAGCGTTTCCGTCGGCCGGGCACCCAGGCGGCGATCACCGTTGTTCCTCTTCGGCCGGCCCGCTCGGCACGAAAGGCGAGCGTCCGGTGAAACGCAGGTGTGCGGGCCCGCGAGCCCGCCGGTGTGCGGCCGGACGTTCAGTCGGCCGCCATGACCTCGCGCAGGCTCTTGGGGCGCAGGTCGGTCCAGTTCCGCTCGACGTACTCCAGGCACTCGGCCCGGGCCGCCTCGCCGAAGACGACCCGCCAGCCCGCGGGCACCTCGGCGAACGCCGGCCACAGGGAGTGCTGCTCCTCGTCGTTGACCACGACGAAGAAGCGGCCGTCCTCGTCATCGAAGGGGTTCGCGCTCAACTGGCACCGTCCTTAAACCGTCATCGAGTAACTCGGGATGGGGAAATCGCCAGGCCGGGTGCGAGAGCGCACCGGCGCGAGGCCGCCGGTCGGCGTGGTCCGGCCGACAGGACGCTTCCGCTGTCCGGTCGACAGGACACCCGAGCGTCCGGTCGACAGGACACCCGGCATCGGTGGCGACCCCGGCGTTGCCACGTCACCGTAAGGACTCGGCCGTCGGCGCTACAAGGCGCGACGGGCTCGGCGGCGCCCGGCCGTGCACCCCGGTCCGCACGCCGCCGGATCCTCTGTACCCGGCCGGGTTCGTGTGCCACGATGCCGGGCCCCCGCCGCCCGTGCGCCGCGCGACGTGTGGCACCTGAGGATCGCTCAAGAGCCGTCTCAGCGCGGGCGGAGCCCGACCGGTGTCCGCGTCCCCGCGGCCGGACACCGCTCTATGGTTCGAGGGTGCGCGGCCCGATCCGAGGGAGAGCGATGGACAGCACACGACCCGACCTGCGCCTCTTCGTCCTGCACCACGCGGGCGGCTCACACCTGCTGTACCGCGACTGGCCGGCCCTGCTTCCGGACACGTGGGACGTCCGGCTGCTCGACGCCCCGGGCCACGGCCTCCTCCTGGACCTGCCGCAGATCCCCGAGGCCGGCCGCCTCGCCGACTACCTGCTGCGCAGCATCGAGTCCGAGCTGACCTGCCCCTACGCCCTGTTCGGGCACAGCATGGGCGGCCTCGTGACGTACGAGATCATCCGGCGGGTCGTCGAGCGGGGCCTGCCGCTGCCGGTGTGGGCCGGTGTCTCCGCACGCTCCGCGCCGCAGCTGGCGGGGCCGGGGAGCGGATACCACGAGCTGCCCGACGCCGAGCTGCGCACCCGTCTGAAGCTGCTCGGCGGCACGCCCGACGGGGTCTTCGAGGATCCGGAGCTGTGGGACCTGTTCGACCCGATCATCCGGGCCGACCTGCGCCTGGTAGAGAACTGGCGCCCCGCTCCCGGCGCCGGGCCGCTGCCGTTGGCACTGTCCGCGTTCGCGGGCGCCCTGGACCACTCCGCCTCACCGCAGCGGATGGCCGGCTGGGCGGAGTACAGCGAGCACTTCCTGGGACTGCGGGTCTTCGACGGCGGTCACTTCTACTTCCAGGCCGATCCCGGGCCGCTGCTGCGGCAGATCGAACGGGACGCGGCCACGGCGCTTCGGGCGGCGGGCGCGGCGCGCTCCCGCTGAGCCTTTCGGCTGTGTGAGGGGAAGAGATGCAGTTCCGCATTCTCGGCCTCGTGGAGGCCCAGGACGAACAGACCGGTCTGCGGATCCTTCCCACGGGTGCCAAGCAGCGCGCGCTGCTGGGGACGCTGGTGGTGAAGGCCGGGCACAACGTCTCCGTGCAACGGCTCATCGACGAGCTGTGGGGCGAACACCCGCCCGCCAACGCGGCGAACGCGCTGCAGCTCCAGGTGGCCCGGCTGCGCCGGCTGCTGGCGGGCCCCCAGGGCGGACACGCCGGCCGGCCCGCACCGCACCCGTGGATCGTGACCACCTCGCGCGGCTACGTCCTGCAGCTCGACCCCGTGGACACCGACGCCGCGCGCTTCCAGCACCTGGCCGAACGGGGCCGCAGGGTGCTGCGCGACGACCCGGGGCAGGCCGGTGAGCTGCTGCGCCGGGCTCTGTCGCTGTGGCGCGGCCCGGCGCTGGAGGGCAGCGTGCTCGGCGACATCTGCGCGGGCAGGGCGGCCCAGCTCGAGGAGGACCGGCTGACCGCCCTGGAGATGATGTACGACGCGTATCTGCGCACCGGGCGCCACCGTGAGATCACCGGCGAGCTGGTGGAGCTGACCACCGACCACCCGATGCGGGAGAGGTTCTACGACCTGCTGATGGTCGCCTTCTACCGCTGCGGCCGGCAGGCGGAGGCGCTCGGCGTGTACGAGCGGGCGCGCACCCGCATGGTGCACGAACTCGGTGTCGAGCCGGGCCCTGTCCTGCGCGGCCTGATGGAGGCGATCCTGCACCACGACCCGGCCCTCGCCACCGCGCTCCTCCCCCGCCCGGCCGCCCCGGTCCGGGCCGCGGCGGTGCCCGCGCGGCCGGACGCGACGGCCGACAGCACGGTGCTCACCCTCTGCCAGGAGATAGCCCGTCTGCAGCGCCGCATCGAGCGACTGCAGCAGGAGCAGCAGCAACTGGTCAGTCGCTTCAACGAGTTGACGTCCAACGTGGCGGCCCCGGCCTGCTGACAACGCTGCCAGGCGGCTCATGCCGTGCGTCTTCGGGACCGGTGCGCCCCGGGGTGTTCGCACACGACCCGCGCTCGAGGCGGCTGACCTACTGTGCCGCCACGGAACGCACAAGTACGACATCAGCCGACTGGACACGATGGTCAGGAGCGGGGAATGACGAGACGGAAGAGACCACGGGCCGGCGTGGTCGTGTTGGCGGCAGTCGCGCTCGCGACCACCGCCTTCGCGGGTCCCGCCCAGGCGGCGCAGGCCACGGCTCCCCGAGCGGCCGCCCACCGGGCGACGCAGAAAGCGATCGACGCGGCCGTCGCGGCCGGCATCCCCGGCATCACCGTCGAGGCACGCGACACCGACGGAGTCTGGAAGTCGACGTCGGGCGTGGGCAACCGGCTCACGGGTGCGCCGCGCGGCAAGAACGACCGGTTTCGCATCGGCGGCCTCACCGACACGTTCGTGGCGACCGTCCTGCTGCAGATGGAGGCGGAGAAGAAGCTCAGCCTCGACGACACCGTGGACCGCTACCTGCCCGGCCTGGTGACGGGCAACGGCAACGACGGCCGCAAGATCACCGTACGGCAGCTGCTCAACCACACCAGCGGCCTGTACGACTACCTCGCCGACCAGGGGTACTACGAGACGTACGCGCTGGGCGACGGCTTCCTGCAGCACCGGTACGACACGCTGACGCCCGAGCAGCGCGTGAAGGTGGCCCTCGGCCACACGCCCCTGTTCGCGCCCGGGGCCCGCTTCTCGTTCTCCAACACCAACGACGTCCTGGCCGCGCTGATCGTGCAGAAGGCGGGCGGCAGGTCGTACGAGGACGAGGTGCGCGAGCGCATCATCGAACCCCTGGGGCTGCGGGCGACGTCCAACCCCGGCGACAGCGTCGGCCTGCCCCGCCCGAGCAGCCGCGGCTACTCCAAGCTCTTCCTGTCGCAGCCGGACCGGATCGACGACGTCACCGAGCTGAACGGCTCGCAGCTCTGGGGCAACGGCGACATCATCTCCAGCGCGGACGACCTGAACCGCTTCTACGGCGCCCTGATCCGGGGCAGGCTGCTGCCGCCGCAGCAGCTGAAGGAGCTGACGACGACCCTGCCCAACCCCGACTTCCCGGGCGCGGTGTACGGACTGGACGTCGAGAAGCTGACGCTGGCCTGCGGCACCCCCGTCTGGTTCCGCGACGGCGGCACGACGGGGTCGCTCACCATGACCGCCTTCACCGAGGACGGCCGCCACCTGCTGACGTTCAACTACAACAGCGACTGGGGACCGGAGACCCTGCTGCCCATTCTGAACGCCGAGTTCTGCGACACGCCTGTCGCCTCGGGGACCGGATCGCACGAGTAGCGACATGTCTGTCAACGGAGAGGGTTCATGACCGTCCGAGCAGCCGTGGCGGGAGCGAGCGGATACGCGGGGGGCGAACTCCTCCGCCTGCTTCTGGCTCACCCGGAAGTGGAGATCGGTGCCCTGACCGGGCACTCCAGCGCAGGAGAGCGGCTGGGCGCGCTGCAGCCCCACCTGGCTCCGCTGGCCGAGCGGGAGATACGGCCCACCACCGCCGATGTCCTCGAGGGCCACGACGTCGTCTTCCTCGCCCTGCCGCACGGCCGGTCCGCCGCCGTCGCACAGCAGTTGGGCGAGGACACGCTCGTCATCGACTGCGGCGCGGACTTCCGTCTCGCGGACGCGGCCGACTGGGAGTCGTTCTACGGCTCGCCGCACGCGGGCACCTGGCCCTACGGTCTGCCCGAACTGCCCGGCGCCCGCGCCACCTTGGCGGGCACCCGGCGCGTCGCGGTGCCGGGCTGCTACCCGACCGCCGTGTCCCTGGCGCTCTTTCCGGCGTACGCGGCGGGCCTGGCCGAACCCGAGGCGGTGGTCGTCGCGGCGTCCGGCACGTCCGGCGCCGGCAGGACCCTGCGGGCGGATCTGCTCGGCAGCGAGGTCATGGGGTCCATGCGGCCGTACGGGGTGGGCGGCGGCCACCGGCACACCCCCGAGATGGTGCAGAACCTGAGCGCCGTGGCCGGTCGCCGGGTCACCGTCTCCTTCACCCCGACCCTGGCCCCCATGCCGCGCGGCATCCTCGCCACCTGCTCCGCCGCGGCCCGGCCCGGGGTCGGCGCGCCCGAGGTACGGGCCGCGTACGAGAAGGCGCTGGCCGACGAACCGTTCGTACGGCTGCTGCCCGAGGGCCAGTGGCCCAGCACCGCGGCCGTGTACGGGTCGAACGCCGCGCAGATCCAGGTGGCCCTCGACACGGCGGCCGGCCGGATCATCGCCATCAGCGCCATCGACAACCTCACCAAGGGCACCGCGGGCGGGGCCGTGCAGAGCATGAACGCCGCTCTGGGCCTGCCCGAGGAACTGGGGCTTTCCACGATCGGAGTCGCACCGTGAGTGTCACCGCAGCACGAGGCTTTACGGCGGCGGGCGTCGCCGCGGGCATCAAGGAGAACGGCAACCGGGACCTTGCCCTCGTCGTCAACAACGGGCCGCACTGTGCCGCGGCGGGCGTCTTCACCTCCAACCGCGTACAGGCCGCCCCCGTCCAGTGGTCCCGGCAGGTCCTCGCGAACGGCGAGATCCGCGCGGTCGTGCTCAACTCCGGCGGTGCCAACGCCTGCACCGGACCGCAGGGCTTCCAGGACACCTGCGCCACCGCCGAGAAGGCCGCCGAGCTGCTCGGCCTGGACGCGGCGGACGTCGCGGTCTGTTCCACCGGGCTCATCGGCGTGCCGCTGCCCATGGACCGGCTCCTGGCCGGCGTCGACGACGCCGTCACCCGGCTCTCCGAGTCCGGTGGTGAGGACGCGGCCATCGCCGTCATGACCACCGACACGGTGCACAAGACGGCCTCCGTCACCCGAGGCGGGTGGACGGTCGGCGGCATGGCCAAGGGTGCCGGGATGCTCGCCCCCGGGCTCGCCACCATGCTGGTCGTGCTCACCACGGACGCCGACCTCGACAGCGCGGCCCTGGACCGGGCACTGCGGGACGCCACCCGGGTCACCTTCGACCGGGTCGACTCCGACGGTTGCATGTCCACCAACGACACCGTGCTGCTGCTCGCCTCGGGCGCCTCCCGGCTCACGCCGGAACACGGCGAGTTCGCCGCGGCCGTCCACACGGTCTGCGCCGACCTGGCCCGCCGGCTCGTCGGGGACGCCGAGGGCGCGAGCAAGGAGATCCGGGTCGAGGTCGTGGGCGCGGCGAGCGAGGACGACGCCGTCGAGGTGGGCCGCTCGATCGCCCGCAACAACCTCCTCAAGTGCGCCGTCCACGGCGAGGACCCCAACTGGGGCCGCGTCCTGTCCGCGATCGGCACCACCTCCGCCGCGTTCGAACCCGACCGGCTCGGCGTCGCCATCAACGGCGTGTGGGTCTGCAGATACGGATCGGTGGGCGAGGACCGCGCGCTGGTCGACATGACCGGCCGCGAGGTCACCGTCACCGTGGACCTCGCCGCGGGCGCGGAATCCGCCGTCATCTGGACCAACGACCTCACCGCCGACTACGTCCACGAGAACAGCGAGTACGCCTCATGAGCGATTCTCCGTCTCCGCAACCGGCCCCCCACCTCCTTGCCCGGCCGTCCGGCCCCGACCACCTCGGCGGGAGCGCGGCCCTGTCCAGGGCCCGGGCCCTCGTCGAGGCGCTGCCCCACATGGCGCGCCACCGCGGGAAGACCGTCGTCATCAAGTTCGGCGGCAACGCCATGGTCGACGACGACCTGAAGACGGCCTTCGCCATGGACGTCCTCTGCCTGCGGCACGCGGGCCTGAACCCCGTCGTGGTACACGGCGGCGGCCCGCAGATCAGCGCGCAGCTGGGGCGCCTGGGCCTCGAGTCCCGGTTCGAGGGCGGCCTGCGGGTCACCACCGAGGAGACCATGAGCGTCGTACGGATGGTCCTCGCCGGGCAGGTGCAGCGGGAGCTGGTCGGGCTGCTCAACGCACACGGCCCGCACGCGGTGGGTCTGACCGGCGAGGACGCCCGCCTGATGACCGCCGTCAAGCGCTACGCGGAGAAGGACGGCGAGCCCGTGGACATCGGCCGCGTCGGCGATGTCGCCCACGTCGACGCCGGGATCCTGAAGGCGCTCATCGACGACGGCCGCATCCCCGTGGTCTCCTCCGTCGCCCGGCCCGAGGACGACAAGGACGCCGCCGAGGGCGGTGTGTTCAACGTCAACGCCGACACCGCGGCCGCGGCCGTCGCCGCCGCGCTCGGCGCCGAGATGCTGCTCATCCTGACCGACGTCGAGGGTCTGTACACGAACTGGCCGCACAGCGACGAGGTGATCCCCCGCCTCACCGCCGGCGAACTGACCGAGCTGCTGCCCCGGCTGGCCTCCGGGATGATCCCCAAGATGGAGGCGTGCCTGCACGCCGTGACCCACGGGGTGCGCGCGGCGCGCGTCATCGACGGCCGGGTCGGGCACTCCATCCTGCTGCAGATCTTCACCGAGGACGGCTCCGGCACGCTGGTCGTGCCGGACGACGACGTCACCTTCGAGGGAGCGACGGCATGAGCGACGGCGCGGACACCACCGGGGCCGGCAACGCGGCGCTGACCCGCCGCTGGCAGGGCGTCATGATGGACAACTTCGGCACTCCCCGGCTGCCGCTGGTCAAGGGCCGGGGCACCCGGGTCTGGGACGCAGAGGGCGCGGAGTACCTGGACTTCGTCGGCGGTATCGCGGTCAACACGCTCGGTCACGCCCATCCCGCGGTCGTACGAGCCGTCCGCGAGCAGATCGGCTCGCTCGGGCACATCTCGAACCTGTTCCTCGCCGAACCGACCGTGCGGCTCGCCGAGCGCCTGCTGCGGCTCGCCGGGCGCCCGGGCCGGGTCTACTTCGCCAACTCCGGTGCCGAGGCCAACGAGGCGGCCTTCAAGATCGGCAGGCTCACCGGCCGCACGCACATGGTGGCGGCCACCGGCGGCTTCCACGGCCGCACCATGGGGGCCCTGGCGCTCACCGGGCAGCCCGCCAAGCAGCATCCCTTCCAGCCTCTGCCGGGCGACGTCACCCATGTTCCGTACGGGGACGCCGAGGCCCTGCGCGCCGCCGTCACCTCGCGGACCGCGCTGCTCGTCCTGGAGCCGGTGCAGGGGGAGAACGGGGTGGTCGTGCCTCCGCCCGGCTATCTGCGGGCCGCCCGCGAGATCACCGCGGCGAGCGGCACCCTCCTCGTCCTGGACGAGATCCAGACCGGCATCGGGCGCACGGGCCGCTGGTTCGCGGCCGAGGCCGAAGGCGTGGAGGCGGACGTGGTCACCCTCGCCAAGGGCCTGGGCGGCGGTCTGCCCATCGGGGCGACGCTCGCCTTCGGCCGGGCCGCCGACCTTCTCACGCCGGGCGCGCACGGCTCCACGTTCGGCGGGAACCCCGTGGTGTGCGCGGCCGCCCTCGCCGTACTGGACACCATCGAGCGGGCGGGTCTCCTCGACCACGTGTCCCGCACAGGGCAGCGGCTGCGCCACGGCCTCGAGTCCCCGGGGCACCCGCTGGTACGCGAAGTCCGCGGCGCGGGACTGCTGTTGGGCGTGGTGCTCGCCGGCGACCTCGCCGGACGCGTGCAGCAGGCGGCACAGGACAGGGGCCTCCTGGTGAATGCGGTGGCACCGTCCGTCATCCGGCTCGCCCCACCGCTGATCGTGTCGGACAACGAGGTGGACACCTTCCTCTCCGGCTTCCGAGCAGCGCTGTCGGAGGTCCACGCCAGGTCGTTGACAGCGGTCTGAGGGCGTCCCAGCGCATAGCGTTCACCTTCAGCTCATTGCAATGGTTCCACTCATGAACGTTGCGTTACTTTCAGATCCATTGCAACAATTTCACGGCTATCACCTGCACC